>PLEQ01000340.1 GCA_003136475.1 Deltaproteobacteria bacterium | reverse complement strand
ATTCTTGGACAACTCTAATGATAAAAGCGACTATAGCGCAAAGAACCACGACGAGGAGGCCACACTGAAGGGCCTTAATAAACTCGGGGATAATCGTTTAGAGGTGGCAAATTCAGGGATCGGTCCAATCAATCCAAAAACCCGTGTAGAAAATAAAGCTTGGCTCACAGGCTTTAATTTTACAGTTGATACAAAGAATCGTTTAAGCAAGGATGAAAACGTTGTCATCGTCAATGCTTCCAATGAAGCTATCGGTTTTGGCCCTGGCAATGAGGGCTTAAACAAAGGATTTATCGACGCGGAAAAGAGCTGGAATTCAAAGGCAGAAGACTGGAAAAACCTAAGAACCAAAGACAATACCCTCATAGATTTACCAACCAGGTATCGCGAAGGTGAAGGTCCCTATCCAGCTTATCCTGAACGAGACGGAAACAAGAGACTTCTGAGACGAGGACAATTCGCAATATCTGATTCTGAGGGTGGCTACACTATATATCACGCTGTAGGCCCTCGGAAGAGTGAGGTCGAAGATGTTAGCACGTATAAGCAATATTTGAGGAACCTATTCTATGATATGTTAGAACGAGCAAGAAACGACGGAAAGGATACTATCGTCTTAAATCCGGTCTCTAACTGGATTTTTGCCAACAAAGAGGAAGCATATATACAGGCCGTTTTCGATGGTATACAGGCAGGAATAGAAGATTTTCTCGTAAAATATAAAAACGGGAAACCAGATAGAATTATTCTCAATGGCATACCATTAGAAAAATGGAAGCCAAGGAATTAGAACCGTTTCAGTAGGTTTAAGCCAAACTAGAAGAAGCACATAATCGCCTTCATTCCTTCTTCTAGAATTTCGGGAGTTACGCCACTACCAAAAGTCATACAGAGCAAAAGCACCTTCATTTTGAGTTCGGCTGCTGCTGCAGAGTCTAGATTTGCAAGGACGGTTCCGCTGAATAACGCTGCTACTGTGAAAGATGCAAATATCACTTTATTCTTCACCTAATTTTCCTTCTCAATAAGATAAGACTTGCCAAGATTATCAGGAAACAGATTAAATCTATTTAAGAGCCTATCCGAAAAATATTGCTGTACATTGTTGAGAGATTTATAGAATGACATTGAAAGTTCTAAGCTTTATTTTTGTTAGCTTATTTTATACCAGTCTCTTTGTAGCTTATCATCCCGATACGGGTTGGAGTATCGCTCCTTCTCTGTTTGTTTTGGCAACGTTCCTCTTGATTTTCTTTGTTTTCACGATGCTCTCTCTACTGACCCTCATTTGTCGCTTTATAGACCCCAAGGGAAGGGTGGAATCGCTAGTCTTAGCGAGTCTGCTCACACTCTTCTTCCTTGGCTTTTTTTGGGTTCAGTTTGATTTTTTACTGAAAACACTAAGCGGCTTCACCACGCTCCGCTTGACGATCGGCTGGCTGCCAAAAATCATCTTAGCCCTCGTGTTTTCAACTTGCGTCGTGCGCATGGCCCCACGCATACGCATGGGATCCGCGTATCTCAAAAAAAAATATCTTCTGGTACTACCGGCCCTCTTTTTTGCCTGCGCAGTCGAGATGCAAATCGGTCATCCTCCGCCGCAACGGCTCCGCTTCAACAGCAGCCAGCTGCGGCCAGTGAATGTTATTATTTTAACCTTTGATTCACTCGATCAGAAATATTTGGATTTTGGCACGCAAGAGTCTCGAGACACTTTTCCCTTCCTGCGTTCGAAGCTTGGTGAATTTCTCAACGCTACGGCCTCGTTCCCCAACGCGTGCTGCACACACGGTGCCACAGCCGCATTATACACGGGACTACCGGCAACACAGTCGCAAGTGATCCATACACCGGGGCAACTGCACGACAGTCGCGTGGACCTCAATTTGCCAGCACTCTTGAAGGCGGCTGGCTACGAAACGCATTCCTTTGTCTCAGAAATNNAGAAATTTGGGGAAACCCCTTCTTCTTAGGGATCGCCCAAGCCTTTGACTATATTAATGGCCGGCAAGAAAACCCGGCTTTGATCTCCGAACTCCGAAATCGCATACCGCTCGCGTACGACACCCTTCCAGCTGTTCTGAGCCTTTTGAAAAATATCGTTCGACCTTACCACCAACATTTTTTGAAAATTTTTGCTGATGAATATGTTGAAGACTATCTCTTTGACAATCAACTTTTCACCGATCAGCGTCGCATTGAAAGCGATGATGCGAAAATAAACTCTCTCCTAAAACTTCTAGCAAGAAAAAAACAGCCGCTATTTGCTCACTATCAATTTATGGGCCTGCATGGCCGATGGTACAACCCTGCGCAGGACCGCATCTTCTTTCAAAGATTCGATACTTTTATCGAGAAGGTCTATACCACTCTGGTCCAAACGCAGATGCTCGATCAAACCATTCTTATCCTCAATGCCGATCACGGAAAAATGTGGACCATTCCCAAAGTGCCTTTGATGATCCGCTTTCCTCACGCTGAATATGCCGGCGTCATCAATGCCAATACACAGACCCTAGACATAGCTCCGACGCTTGTGGACTATCTGCACATCGACAGCAATATCCCGTTTGCTGGTCATTCCTTGCTACGTCCACACACTTTGGATCCACTGCGCCCGATTATTATTGCTAAAAAAGTTAAAAAGGGCGCAAGGTCGGGTCCCCCCAATTATCAAATCAGTAAACTCTTAGTGATTCGTGAGGTTCAGAGCCGAGAATTCGATAGTTTCTTTTTTAAGACGGATCAAGCCGGGAACATCGTATTTTGAAAATCAGAGTTCTTTGTGCGTATGATGCGCAAGGAACTCGACACTGACTTCCGTGCTTACGACAAAGTCCTGATCCCCAATTTGGTAGTGGACTTCAAGAAACGAAGCCCGCCACGTTTCTTCACTCGCTGCAGTCAGGGGAACCTGTATCTTGCACTCACCTTCTGTCGAACAAGTCACAGGAATTTCACGTTCCACATAGCAGGTATCGCACACGTCACTCAGAATATAGGATAGCAGACCTTTGATTTTAAGATGCCAAGTTGTATGACGATTGACAAAGCGAAAATCGCGTTGCTTGTTGAAAGCGGTCGACAGTTTAATACTTTGCGGTTTTACGGAACTGCTGAGTTCTATGGAATCTTTCGCAAAAGACCATTGTATTTTAGGCAAGGCAGTCTGCTTCAGAATAAAACCGAAGTAGGTGTCAACAGCAGCATTGATGGCACTATGACTGCGCGTAGCATTACTGATGGGGTTGCCTCTGAAGTAATGGAGAGAATTTGGCAGATAACGAATATAATTGGCAGCCCCCGGTAAGGCTTTAAAATACCATTGCGAAGAATCGGGAACAAAAAAGTCGTCACCGCTGGCATTGATAATCAGTTTTGGGATCCCAAGTCGTTCTCTATATTGAGGGTCATAGTCGCTGCCGAGATAATTAAAGGGGTCTTCGATCTTCATCAGATCGGCAAAAGCTTGGCTAGTGAGCTGGCTGGTTAGCTTCTCCTCCGCATAGTCCTTAAAAGCGAAAGGACAGCCCTTATAGACTTGGCAAATGTGATTCATCGACTTCTGCGTGTTGAGGACATCGATAACAATCGGGACTATGGCTTCCACTCTAGAATCTTCGAGTGCCGCTAGCCAAACGGCCCAGCCCCTTTTTGAAGCGCCAGCTAATAGGAAACGCAACTTAGTGACTTGTCTCTCCTGTTCCAACACGGTCTCAATCCTATCCATCGCCCTTACAATGGCTTTGGCCATCGGCAAGTGTCCAGCCAGGTAGGCGTTCTTCATGGGATCAGTCATGAGTTTTTTGTAGGTGTAGGCGAGAAACTGGTCCTCTCTTCGGTATTTTCCGCCCATAAACAGAAACTGATTGGGAACGGCCTGAAGATCGACGACGACTGCTTGATTCCTGAGGGCTATTTTTCGAAAATCCAGTTGTTCTTTATATTCCTGAAAACCTTCGTTCTTGCCTTCGCTATCCTGATTGTATCCTCCGCCAACATACAGAAGAACTGTGTTGTGCAAAATCTGATCCGGAATATAGAAAACCAGCTTGTGTTTCCATACTGTTGCAGGGATATCGGCATCCGCCTCAATCGGCCATGTTTGGGAGTCGAAGCTATAGGCCTCGACCCTGAGCTTATCTTCGCTAAGCGTCGATAAGCGCGTAAGATGAGCCGGACCAGCAGGATGCTGGATAAAACACCCCAAAACTTCACTCAACTTCGTATAGCACGGCTCCTTTACAGAATCTGCGTTTGCATAGAGGTGAGAAAGAGTCATAAGGCTGAACAAATGCAAAACAACTTTAAGCATCCTCATCCGTTGGTGTCCTTTTGACGAATGGTCATAACATGTTTCGATATTAAGTTTCCTCGTCCTTTACCACGCCGAGGAAACTTAGGCGCTTAGGAGATCGCAGAGAACTTTGCGATGCCGTTAGCAATAGCCCAGGAGCTATTTAAAATAGGGAATAGAAAAACAAAGATCAAGAAAATTGCTTCCCTGAGCTTTTTTCATACCTGCGATCCGCCACTGAACAAACAGAATCAGTCTTCGTTTGACCACATGATTTGGAGTTCGGGCGCATTTTCTATAGACAGGTGATGGAAAGCGTCCGGATAGAAAATTTTGACTTTTCTCAGCATCCCCCAATTCACTCGCTTGCCACTATTGAAATACAGATTTTGTTGAAGAATAAACTGATCCGCAGTTGCCCTATCGGGTTTATCGCAAAGAATCTCTGAGACGACCAAACTAAGCGGAGTAAGCAATTTAGAGCTTATACCCATACCGCCAGGCCTAATAGCATAAGCGGAAATCAAACGAAAAGAGCTCAATCCAACTTTACGGTAGATCGGCGCACCAATAGGTGGACCTGCAGAAAGGCGACGACAAACCTCTGTTGGAGGGACACTTTGATGGAAGCGGAAACCCTTGGATTTAGGGTTCTTAAAATGGAACGTCGGAACTTCTACAGCGAAAGAAGGCCAAGCCAAAAAGAGACTCAAATAAACGAACACGTTAGCAAAAAATTTCATGAGGACACCTTATTGATTCTACCCCGACCATTTCTCAAAAACTCATAGACACATGAAGTTCGCTGAAAAATCGACTGAGTAGCTCTGGGTTGGATCTAAATAGCAAGTCCTTATAATTAAGATCTGCAAGGGTTTCAAGGCGGAATAAAAATCTAATTTTATGCTTTCAGATCAGGTACTAATAGGTATTCTAGGAGGAAAAGTGCCAGGATCGTTCTTAGTTTTTTGCAAACTGGCCTAATATCCGAGGAGAAATCAGGTGTCTGCTCCCAACGCTTCTATTTACAAGCTTGAAAATGTCCCACTGTTTGAAGCCATCTACGGCAAGGGTCTCATCTCACTTGGTGGTCTTCCAGCGGTCGATGAGATGTTTAGCGAAGTAAAGCTCTTTGGCAAGAACTTGCTCGATATCGGTTCGGGCATTGGAGGGATCGATCACTATCTAGCTGAGAAACACAGCGCCCATGTCACCGGTCTCGAAGTTGAAGCGTGGATGTGCGCGTTCGCATTCGCGAGCGCTTCCCCAAGCTTGCAAAATCAATTGCGTTTTGTGACTTATAATCCCGATGGCTCCATCCCCTTAGCCTCAGTCAGTATGGACCTCGTTTTCAGTAAGGGCGTTCTTACCAATGTGGCGGACAAAAAAAGTCTCTTTCATGAACTTGCGCGTGTCCTGAAACCGCACGGAGAACTCTGTCTCGTCGATTGGCTCGTTCCTTCCGAACACNNGGCCGAAAGACTTCATTTAGGTGATGCCTCCTTTAAAGAAACCAAGCTCTCCTATACCGAAATCTTGCAAGGCTCCGGTTTTTGCGAGATAAAATTCGACGATCTCAGTTCGAGCTACCTAGCTTATGCACGTGAGCTGGAGAAAGTTCTGAGCTCACTCGAACATCAAGAGCAATTTGCTCAAGTCCTCGATCCCAAACTCCGCAAAGAACTCTTGATCTCGAACGCTCAGCTGATTCATGTGATAGAAAGCGGCATGCAGTTCTCGATGCGCATTCGAGCAAAAAAGATAAGGCAAAAATCATAGCCATCCCTCTTTTCATACGGAATAAACCGAAAATAATCCGGCTAGAATTTGTAAGTACTCAATAATAAGAAGTCTAAAAGCACCGACTGGAAAGGCTTCCCCTTCGAAACTTATTTGCTTCATTAATTCCGTAAATCCAGCTAAGACTCGGGCGAGTGAATAAACTTTAAGCAGGATGCAATTAGCCTTGAGTCTTCTTCTATCCGTTTCGATACTTAGCAGTCCATTAACAGCACAAAATACAAATTTGGAGCGTACTTATAGTGAGCTCGCCTCCGAGAAAGCCCACGACTTCTATTCATGGTTTGCCG
>PLEQ01000046.1 GCA_003136475.1 Deltaproteobacteria bacterium | reverse complement strand
AGGAGTTTGGCGACATCTTATGAGGAGGGTTTGTGAAAAGGGCGATAGTGCATCGCCATCCGAAAGATCCCCTCTATTGGGAAATTACGGAGTGCGACGATAAAGAATTGGAAGAGACGATTACAAAACTTAGGAATTTCGGCAGCATAGTCATGTTGATTATGAAAGCAGAAGATATTCCAAAACTTGAGGCTTACGTCACCAAATTTGGTGGAGGGCCAGTGGGACTTATATGAACATCAAAAATCGTTTGAGACACCTTGCGCAACTAAGTGCAAAGGATCGTGCAACTGGTCGTTCTACGATGACGGCTCGCGCGGCTAAAGACCAATGAAAAAAATCTGGAACTGATAGAAAAATTAGAAAAACAAAACTGGAAACTAAAACTAGAATTAAAGAAAGAGAAGGATAAAAATGGCAACGGCACCGAATGACAAACTGATGAGACTACAGGTTTACGCGGATGGATTGAAGCAGAGATTGGCGAGTCCGATTCCTGCAAGACACGCAGAGAGCGAAGGCAGTAAAGCCGCTTTCAAGCAGATGCTTGAGATCGACTTGCACAAGACGCAACTGCAGATCAATAAACTTAAAGGCGTGTAACTACCTAATTTGGGTATTTAATTACCCAATTTGGGTTACTCGTCGAATTGACCGTTATCTGGGTCGCTTTCTTGTTCTTTAGACAAATACGCGAGATTGATGCCGCCCTCTTTTGGGAGCGGCTTAGGAACGCGAGTCGGCTCTTGTTTGCCTTTTCTTGGAAGCGGTGCGCCTTTTTGAACGCGCTGTGCATCCCACTCTTCGATACCGGCTGTCCAGTCTTCCATGGCTTTTTCTTTGTTCGACTCGTACTCTGGATCTTCCAGGTGACGCAATTCGTCAACGATCTTGTCGAAGTCTTCGCGGCGGGCGAGGCTCTTGGAATCAAGGCCTTCTTCGAGAACGCAAAGAATTACATGTTCTGCATCCATTTCCATTACGATGTGCAACGGAGTATGAAAGGTCTTGGAGTACTCACGACAAAACCAACGCCAGTCACTGATTTCAGTGGGCCACAGTTTGTTTGCGAGAGCTTCAGCCCTGCAGAAATCTACAACATCATTTAAAGGGATCATTCGATAGTATCTGGCGGATCTTCTTTCTTCAGATGTTCTTCTACGGCCTTAGCGCCTTCGTTGGCCTTTTTGACTGCGTCTTCTTTGAGTCTTTTCAATCGTTGCCGATAGATGAGTTCCGCATCAGTGGCGGCGTCGCAAATCGCTTGCAAAACGTTTTCATCAGGAATATCACCTTCATGGCTCTTATTGATACCAGAAGTTGACCAGAAAGGTGGAGCGGAAATAATGCGATATTTGAGTTGCGTCAGAATGTAGGCGAGCCATGCTTCGTGCTCATAGTCTGGAGTTTCTACGAAAGATCGAGATTCTCCAAGAAGTGCGCGCTGTTCACGCCCTGCGGCAATGCGTTGAAGCGGAGTCAGAAAGCAGCGAAAGGTAAAGGTGCCAGTGTAGGTGCCCGAAACCGTCCCTTGAAGGTGACAAGTCCAGGTCGCAACACTGCCGTTTATTTGAATGTCGTCGCGAACTATTTCTGCGTCTGCCATGAATCCCTTGTAAAATTTTCGCCTAAGCTATAAACTGAATTAAAGACTGAATTAGTCTTGTGCTTCGCACCCAATCCTATACTACATATATCATGAAGAAGAACTTCGGAGAGGGAACTATTTTTGAGAAATTGAAAATAAATATTTTTCTTGCAATTCTTACTCACTTGGCTTAGGATTTGAGGTAAGGAGCGTGAAAATGTTTCAAAGTCTAGAAAGATCATCGAGTAAAGGCTATCAACTATTGAACCTTGGTTCGCATTGGGAACTCCATGGTCCGACAGGAATATTCAAAGGTGATTTGAAAAAAATATGCACTTTTGCAGTAATCGACCTTGGCTTCCCATTCAAGGAACTTGAGATTGCAGTTGACGAAATGGAAAAACAGTTTCATGATGGGGCTGAATTCGGGATCTATCAACACTTTATCTTTACTTTTGATCAAAAGCGAGAAACGATACATTAGATATGGCAAAGATAAAAGACAGAACTGGTCAAAAATTTGGTAAACTGACCGCCATACGGTTCATTAGAACAGTGCGCAAAGGGCACGCCGTTTGGTTATTTAGCTGTGATTGCGGTGGCGAAAAAGAAGTCGAAGCTAATCGTGTTGCTTCCGGCAATACAACTTCCTGTGGATGCAGATTGTTGGACAATCAATATGCCACCATANNAAATATGGCATTCAGGCAACACAAGCAAAATTCTAAATACAGAAAATATGAATGGTTTTTAACACTTGAGGAATATATTGCTATAGCAAGAAAGCCGTGCGTATACTGTGGTAAGTTTTCAAAAAGAAAGAATTACGCCACGGGAGCAACATTAAACCTCAATTCGGTAGATAGGACTAATAATGAGCCATATTACAAAACTGAAAACTGTCAATCTGTCTGTTTTGTTCATCAGAAGCTCAAGAGTGATTTTTCGCACAAAGACTTCGTGAACAATTGTTTGGAAATTGTAAATTTTTTAGAGGTCGGCAGTGAAGACAATCGATAAATCACTTACACCATACTCATTCTATAAAATGTCATTCGAAGATCAATTGCGGAATTCTCACATGTCACTCTTAGGTGAATTTGATTTTTATAAGCATACCATGGAGAGACGCCGCCAATTATTATTGGCCGCAGATCCATCTTGGGCAGTCCTGGAGACCAAATTACTTTCTGTTGGCGGCGAGACAGTGTGTTATTCTGCAGAGCCGCATCTAGCGGAAATTGTTGAGCGGGGCACTGTTTTTCCTGGGAAGTCGCGCTCTATAAAAGGTATACCAAGCCACTGTCACGGGAATGTGTCTGTTTTGTGGTATGAAATTGAAGACTTTCAAATCGTCACCGGCTGGGCACTCACTAAGGATGGAATGTGGCGGCAGCATAGCTGGGGTAGAATAGGCGGCATTCTTACGATAGAAACTACCATGAAGCGCTCGAAGTATTTTGGTTTTATATTAAATGATTCTGAAGCAAAAGATTTTGCTAAACAAAATCCATATTAGGAGACAGAAATGACAAAGGAAGAGCAATTCATTAAGCTGGCCAAAGAGTACGAGACACAGAAAGACCTGGCGGAAACTATTCGCGAGGAACTGGAACAAGCAATGCTGGCTTTGGGCTACGACAAATACGCGCAAGACCCTGAAACTGGTGCGGTTTACAAAACTATCAAGCCAGAAGGAACATTTGTTGCGTATCGAACTATTACGTTTAAGCGCACAGCCCTTGACGGCGAGCGCGGCGGCACAGTACTATCAAAGAAAGAAGCCGAGGAAGNNTTTGGCGGGATTTTTGGCGGGATGCGCGCCGCAACAGCATCAATCAACGGCTTGGACGATGGAGTATTATTGCAACGGAAACGTGGCTTGTATCAACAACTTCCATGCGTATTCAGGTGGCGGTAGTTTTTCCAGCGAAAGCGATTGCCTTGCGTGGGAGACGGGATTCTTGAATCTGTACACTCGTCCGCAA
>PLEQ01000042.1:3177-8649 GCA_003136475.1 Deltaproteobacteria bacterium | reverse complement strand
AGTCATAACGCCCTCGCAATGCGAGGGGCTTGACGGTTGTGAGCAGCCCCAAGGGCTGCCAGTTTTTTTAACGTTTATGCCTGGTCAAACCAGATGACTTAAACCTTCCAGAATCGGTCAAACCGATCAAAACTCTCCACTCTCGTCACGTCCTGCACTATCAAGTCTTTCCTGATTCTTAATGTACGCATGAATCTGAGCTTCCTCGAAGCCAACTGTTGAAACAGCATAACCTCGAGCCCAAAGTTGTTCTCCGTTAAAATTCCTTTGCCGACCACTAAACTGGCGAGCTACTGCAATTGCGCTCTTGCCCTTAATATATCCGACAATCTCTGCAACGGAATATTTTGGCGGGATCTCTATCAACATGTGCACATGATCTTGAACCATATTACCCTTGATAATTTTACAGTCCTTTTGTAGCGCAAGCTCTCGAAATTTTGGAATTAAAAACTCGCGGATCTTGCCATACAAAATCTTTTTTCTCCACTTTGGAACGAAAACAAGATGGTACTTGCAGTCCCATTTTGAATGGGACAAACTCTGAAATTCGGACATATTTTCTCCTCGGACCGCCAAGCCCGAGAGAAAAATACACCGGTGTGTGCAAGTGAGCTACGCCCACTTGCTACATACCGGTGTTCCGAATCTACACTGAATCCAAGGGCCAAGCCTTGAAAGTCTCACTGGTTAAACCAGTGGCTTACCTATCAACGAGTTATAAAAAATCCGTTTGCTAAAATTGCGCAAATTTTTAAAGAAAAACTCGTGAACAATACGCGAGATTACCAGGGAACTCTGTTCGTCACCGTAACAGGCTCTCATCGGCACATCACAGACGACGGCATCCAAAATGTTGAGTCGAAAAAGCATGTCGGATTTGAAGAAATAACGACTCGATATTTTTTCAAATTCCAAAAGAGCTGCAACACCGGAATGAATGGCAAAAAAGCCATTCGTCGGATCAAAGATGTGGTAGTAGCCTGAAGACAATTTCGTGAAAAAACTCAAAAAGATATTCCCCAGCTTGCGCACCAAAGGAATCTCAACCATCGCACTAAGGCTAAAAAAGCGGTTCCCTTTAGCATAGCCTGCAGTACCGTTAGCTATCGGATAAACAAATTGGGGAATGAGGACGGGATCCATCTGTCCATCACCATCGATTTTCACAATGATGTCTGCGCCATCTTTCATCGCTTCCTTGAACCCCGTCATAGTCGCAGCGCCAACGCCTCGGTTCTTGCTGTGGAAGAGAATCTTGACCCGCGGGTCCTTACATTGTTCCTGCACCCAGAAACCACTTTTTTCCGGACAAGCATCGTCCACCACATAGATCAGGGCAATCTCATCACCGATCTTTGCGAGAACATTGAGAATCTGCGAACGCACTTTGTAGCAAGGAATAACGACTGCTATTTTTTGGTGATAAAACAAGGAAGCTTCCTTTATAGAAAACACGAAAATTTTACAATCTTACGCACCTTTGACAAGGCTCGCCAGTATTTTGCATTCCTCGAAGCGGATGTCGAGCAAGCAAAGCTTAGTCAAGCCGGAAACTGATTTGTTGTACAAAACTTGTGGAAATTTTGCGAAATCGCCACTGCTGAATAGCCGTCAAGCCCGAGTGATCGAGAAGAGCATGACCGCTGCTCTCGATAATTCTGGCTTCGACAAGCGTCCCCTCAGCAATGCGTAGCCATAGACGCAAGGTACCCTCCTGTCGCAAGACCCGGGCCTTACGGGGGTAGTCGGGATGCACGTAACCGTTGCTTTCCAGCAGAAGCGTCCGCGTATCGGTCAGAGAATAGCTACGGCGCGCTTCGCTATTCTGTCCTGTATCGAGATGGGCCACAGAATCGCTCTGCGTGGTCGCTACCGGGCGCTCCGCTTCTGCGGTAGCTCTGTGTGGCCCCTCTACCTCCTGCACACGAAGCTTAGGTCTTTTTGCCACTGGCACATGGCGCGACTCTGCAACACGCAAAGATTGAGTCTCTGCTTTGGCAAGTACAGTCATCCGCAGAACAGAAGCCATAGGCACCGCCGTTTCTTTGTCGTGCGGCTGCGCGAGGAAGACCAAGAGAGGCACATGCAAAACTAAGCTAATGAGAAAAGTCCACTGCCAGACCATGCTGACTCCAAGTTGCGACAAGGATAGAGAGAGTTTTCCGTNNCGCTAATTTAGAGCTGTATCTATGCTAACTTCCTTGTCAAGGTCACCTTTTATAGGAAAAACCATATGAATAAGAAAACTATTTTAACAAGGTCGATAACAGACCTCATCCTTCTGGCAGGCTTGCTCTTTTATAATTCTCGCTCTCCAAGTCAAGAACCCAAAAATCAGCCTCTGGGAATAAAACCGAAGCTCTCGCGCGCTACCGCAATTTGAACACTAGAGTTTCACTATACTAGGCCCACCCATCACCGATGGGTGGAAAGAAATTTATGCGCGTGCCACGCTGCCGGATAGCTCCGCCAATATGGTGGCTTCCTGACACAGGGGGCAACAAGCGCATCATTGTCTATCTTGGTAACAAAAAAATGAAAACGGAAGATGGGGTCTGGGTTTATCCACTTCGTGATTTTTTGCTAGACCTCAACGACGGGGCTCTTTTTTGAAGCTCCTCCACGTAAAACTGGAGAATTCTTATTCAGCGCTACAGATTTTAGAATCTAAGGCAATACCTCATTTAAAGCTCACTGTGAAAGTGCTTGCGATCATCTGCATCGGTATTCAACCAGTATTGACCGTTTCTGTCGCAACAGATCGGGTCATTTTCCCAGAAGTAAGCAAAATTAAAGGGAGCTTCGCTATGCCGCGTTTCGACGACCACGCCGGTACGGCCCTCTTTTAAGAAGGCACGCAAGGGTTTACCAAGTTCCACCGGAAGGGCACAAGTTCCGTCTACTCCCGGTATGCACTCGTGATCGATCAAACTGCCATATTCAGTAATGTTGCCTTGGTCGTCGATGACGTCTTTGGAGTAACGCGTCTTGAAAGTGTCTTTCAAGAACCAATTTGCAAGAAAATCCTGTAATTTGTCATAATACTCTTTCAAGGCTTGAACCCGCGGCCCGTAGCTTCCTACTTCATTTAAGAACTCACCCAAAACTTCTTGATCTTCTTGGGTGAGTTCTTGCAATGTGTGATTTCGAAACTGCTTGTTAAGCTCGAGGAGCATCCATTTTTCTTCCGCGTCGAGACTCTCAAGGCGAGCAAGATCCGTAATCGGTAACTTTACCAATTGTTGGATGGTGTTCTTTTGCATCGTTGAGTGTGTCTGTAACATGGCAGCACGAATCATGGCTTGATAGAAAGATAATGCCATAATCCCAGCAACATAATTGCGCGGATCTTTGTCGTTGACGATTTGTGCTGGATGACCAAGCTTCATTTTCTCTAACACGAATCGGTGCATCTCACGATTGGTCCATTTCAAAGCTAGAGCGTAGAGCTTTCGATTATTATAGTCGTAGTTATAGGACATGGACTGTATCAGGTAAGGAGATGTATAGAATTGATCAATAAACACATCAACATTCGCTTGAACGACACAATAGCGCTCATCCCCTGAGCCTTCAAAATACATTGGATTCTGCAAGAAATTTTGTTTTTCGCTTTTTGCGATCTCTTCTTGTTCTTGCGGGTCTAGAATGTCAAGCTTTTGAAATTCTTTTGACGTCCAGCTCGAAATCCCTTCTTCCCAAGTGAAACCAAGCGAGTTGGTTTCACTCTGTATCTTGTCGAGCCATTCCTGGATAGTTAGCTGTTTATGGATTCGTATGAGCTCTGGGATCAAGAGCATGGCTCTTTTAATGTTTTGATTTGTAAAATTTGTGCCTGGACCTTTATTTTTGTGAAGTGGGCCTGAAATGATCTCGATGAAAGGTTGTGTCCAGGGACTATAGCGAGATTCAAACTCTACCTTCAAAGCAGGCAGCTTATGCTTTGTTTCACCGATGCGAACCGTCTCGCGGGATTGAACGATAGGCATGCTATAGGTGTCATACCAATGATTCCACTGGCCATCGGCATCTTTTTCGCCAAATATGGACTTGAGAATTAAATCATCTTCCCAGGTCATTTTCATATGGGTAAGCCAGCACTCTAATTCCCAGCCGATCGCTTGTTTATCTTCTTCCATATATTGCTTCAATTCAGGTACGGCCGTCTTACGGAATTCTGCGATCTCTTGTGAGGTGTTTTTCATTTCACTGAATCGTGGATCCATCATCTTCGGATGAACGAGAACCGCCGATCGAAATAGATTAGGAAAACTCTTTCGCAAGCGCAGTAAATCGTCTTGGTCCTGCTTAGACTGAGTATGCCACCAATCTTTTGCCGGTTTTGACCAGTACTGCGCGACTTTTTGGTCTGCTTGATCAATAGCGATTTTAGCAAAACCGGTGTTCTGTAAACGTTGCTGCTTCAGAACGGACTCCAACAGAGTCAAAGGGACCCCTTCATATAAAGCTTGTACGGCGGCAGCACAGCTCAGCTGTTCGAAGCCTTGCTCTTGATCGCAAGCTTCGGGACGGATAAAGATGCGTTCTAGAAAAAGAGTTTCCATAGCCCGACATTCGTGTGTCGTGCATTCTTCTGTAAAAGGTCTAATGCTGATGGGACTGTCTGGTTTGGGATCGACAATAGATTCTACAATTTCTTGACATCGATTCTGGTCTGAGATCTTCTGAATAAGAAGACAGTGCGACTGGTGCGGTTTTCTAATTAGATCATCAGAATACGTTTGTGAAAATGCGGGTACGGAATTCAGGAAAATACAAAGCAATGATTTCTGAAGCAACTTCATGGCAGTCTCCACTTTAGTTCGGGTATAGGCGCGCACGCGCGTCCCCGATTTTCTTTAGCAGATCAGTTGTAAAATTATCTTAAGCTTTTGACCTTAAAAACCCGCCGTTCTACGACACATAAAGCACAGATAACTCCTGGCTTACCACGAAGAAAGCCTGGATCATCTTATAGCGATGAGATGATTATTAATGTTGCTACTTCGAAGTATTGCGACTTGATCCTCATCGAACGTTACTGCGTAATTGCGGCCAGGCAAAAGCCCGTAGCAGATGTGTGTTTACGGGTGCTTGAGCGGTTAGGAGACTGGGGATTTGACGACCTGATTTAGCCAGCAAGAAAAACATAGTGCTTTAAAGACATTAGCTCCCAGAGCCTACTCAACTGCGTTTGAATCAGGCCCACTCCCTTGCCACTCTCCCTATAAAAGCTACTGCCTACTTGCCTTAATTGTCGCCCGCATGTTAGTAAAGCCCTCTGGGCTTGCAATTGTCGACGCATCAGCTATGGTCTGCAAACAGTGTAGCGAATAGATTTGAAAAATTTTCAAACTGCCTATGAGATTATCAATAAAGACATAGAAGAGATGTTTCTCTTAAATTTTGTAAATTTAAAGCTGCTTAAACGCAGGACGAGGAGCCAATAATGCAATTGATAGTTGAAGT
>PLEQ01000042.1:0-3172 GCA_003136475.1 Deltaproteobacteria bacterium | reverse complement strand
CTATGAAAAATAAGATTGTTGCAATTGTTGGGGCCACAAGCATGATTGGCAAGGCATGCACGCAAGTCTTAGCGAAAGATGACACTCAGTTAATGCTAATGGGACGCGATAAGAAAAATCTGGAAACACTCGCTGGCGAATTAAAGACGAAGGTAGAACTTTGTGTCGTCGATGTCACTTCTGAACTGGACGTGACATCTGCAGTTGATAGAACTATGCGTACCTACGGTCGTGTCGATGCCGTTATGCAAAATATCGCTATCTATCCTTGGAAACGTATTGAAGACCTCTCCCTGCAAGAATGGCAAGAGACCCTTAACATTAATATGACTGGCAGTTTTTTGCTAACTAAAGCCTTTTTTTCAGTTATGAAAAAACAAAAATCAGGTTCTATAGTATTTTCTTCATCCATCGCGGGAGAAATTATCGGACTCCCTCATATGTCTGCTTATGCCGCATCGAAGGCTGGCTTAAATGGATTCATGCGCACTTCAGCCCTCGAATTTGCTCCCTACAATATCAACGTTAACTGCATTAGTCCTGGCAGAATTTATAATCCATCAACTTTGACGGAAGATGAGATGAGGGAGAAATTGGCACCCATTCCTCTGAAACGCTTTATGNNGCTTTATAGATCCTGAAGATATTGCTCATATGTTTCAATTTCTTATTTCAGATAGGGCAAAAAACATTACGGGCCAAAATTTTATTATTGATGGTGGCCAATCCATTATAGGTGATCATTTGAACACCAAGGCTCTCTAATGAAAACCGCTTTACCCGCAAGTGCCTTTTTAGTTCTAGAAAAATCCATTCTCTTTTTAAAGATGGGTGAACTTCGAAAGATATGCGTCCAATTCAATCTTACGGAGAAGGGAAAAAAGCTAGCTTTAATTGACCGCATTCTTAGCTATCTCAAGTACGGTGAGAAAAAAGAACAAAGACCGTTTCCTGAAAAGTCACGAGCTCGCAAAGGCGAAAAATACTCGTTAACGCCCACAACCCTCATTCTGAAGAATGCCCATAAGAATGACTTGGCTACCCGAAAATTTATGAAGACCTTAGTCGGAGAGCATTTTCACTTCACGGCTTACGGAATCGACTGGATAGAAGATCAATGGTACGCCGGAAAAGCTCCCACTTATAGACAATTTGCTGAGTTTTGGCAGCGTGAATACCAAGCTAGGGAAAAGCACAAAACTCCGCCCAAAAAAGAATGGGCTTACATCAACTTTGTTCAAACGTACCTGCAATCCCATTCGAACGCCAACAAAGGTGAGATACTAAAAGCCTGGAACATTGAGCGAAATAGGCACNNCGGGCATGTCGAAGTCGTGACTACGCTACTGTTGGGACAATCTTAGGCTTTTTGACCCAGCAGCAGTATCCGTAATAAGTTTGAGAGAGGTGGAATTGTACATTTTTGCGTACAAGCCATCCTTTGCTAAAAGCTCGTCATGGCTGCCTTGTTCACCAATGCCTTGCTCTGTTAGAACGATAATCCGGTGAGCTCTTCGCACTGTCGACAAGCGATGCGCGACTACCAGGGTCGTGCGTTGCTCAGCTAGCCTTTCCAAAGACGCCTGCACCGCTTGTTCACTTTCATTGTCCAAGGCACTCGTCGCTTCATCAAAAATAAGGATCGGGGGGTTCTTTAAAAAGACTCGGGCAATGCTAAGCCGTTGCTTTTGGCCGCCAGAAAGCTTGACACCACGCTGACCAATATCCGTGTCATAGCCTTTGGGCAGAGAGCTAATAAAATCATGAGCCAAGGCTTTTTTAGCTGCTTCCACAACTTCTTCTGAACTCGCATCTAATTTACCGTAGCGGATGTTATCAGCAATCGTTCCCGCAAACAGATAAACATCCTGTTGAACGACTCCAATATTCTGTCTTAAAGAACGCAGACGGATATTGCGAATGTCGAACCCATCCAGCAGTATCTCCCCGGCATCTATTTCGTAAAATCGGGGGATTAATGAACACAAGGTAGTCTTACCGACGCCAGAACTTCCAACCAGAGCCAAGTATTCGCCAGATTTTATGTTGAAAGAGATGTCGCTTAGTACGTAGTCGTGTTCTTTTTTATATTTAAAGGAAACTTTGCGAAATTCTATATTGCCTTGCGCCTGTCCAAGTTCAATGGCATCGGCGTTATCTTGAATATCCGGTCTAGCTTCCAGAGCTTCCATAAAACGGTCAAATCCTGTAATGCCCTCTTGATAGAGTCTTGCAAAGTTACTAAATTTATCGATCGGTTCAATCAATATCCCGACAAACAATAGAAACGTCATCATATCAGCAAGATCTAACGACTCCTGGACTATATACACTCCGCCAAAGACAACGACAGCAAGTGACATCAGCCGTGTAAAGCCACTCATGCCGGCAAAGAAGTAAGCTTCGTTTCTATAGACATCTTTCCGACTGTCAAGAAAACGTTCGTTCTGCAAAGCAAACTTCTGATGTTCCATTCTAGAGTTGGTAAACGATTGGACGACACGAATACCGGCTAAGGAGTCTTCCGCTTGAGCATTAATATCTTCAATCCGGTCGCGACCTTTTCTGAGTGCAAGATTCATCTTCTTATTAAAATAATACGCATACACGCCCATGATAGGCAGAAACATAAAAACAATAATGGCAAGCTTGATATTGATACTCAAAAGAATCAGGAAAGCACCGATGAAATTGAAGAAGGAGATGATAATATCCTCAGGGCCGTGATGATACAATTCCGAAAGCGCGTAAGTATCTCCACTAAGACGCGTCATCAATTGACCGGTTTTTTTTTCATCATAAAAACTGAAAGATAATTTCTGATAATGCTCAAAAAGTTCGCGCCGCATGTCGCTTTCCATCTTGGCACCCATGACGTGGCCTTGATAGTCGACGAACAGGCGACAGGCCACGTGGATCGCAAGCAGGACCAGCATGACTGCGCCAATCTGATAAAGGAAAGAAGGGGTTTCAAGAGATACACCAGTCTGCAAGTGTTTGGTGATAAAGCGCGTACAGACGGGAAAAGCTAAGGTCGTTGCAGAGAGCACCAGAGCACAGATTAAGTCAGTGAAAAGCAAGCCTAGATAAGGTTTGTAATACGATAGAAATTTCTTATTTCGGTGTTTCGTAAATTCTTCTCCCTAAACCACCGCTCAAACATACATCACTA
>PLEQ01000114.1 GCA_003136475.1 Deltaproteobacteria bacterium | reverse complement strand
AAATTCGTAGTGCGGAATTGCACATGAGCAACAGCTTGTTCAAGTTTTAATGAACCAAGTCCTTCGACCCGTATAAAAAATCAAAAAAGTAGGTAAATGTAATGCTTTCAGGGTGCCTTGCGGCGGGCATTCGGGTGGGAATCGAACCCACGACTTCCAGCCTTTCGGGGGCCAGCGCTCTACCAACTGAACTACCAAACGGATAACTGATCGCTTTCGACCTACAAAANNGTTGAAAATAACCGATTAACCCTTCTACCTGTCTATAAAATAACAAAAAAATGGTCCCCCTGGCAGTTCGCTACTCTGCTCTCACGGCTTTCGCCGCTGTGCGCTTACACTACAAGGGGACTGGCTCCGATGAAAGGTGTTGCACCTCTGTATCCCCTTGCGGGGCGCATTTGCCTATGCTACTTCGGGTCTTGGTCCCTCGGGATGGAATTAAACCACCGACCTCCGCTTTTGATCGCGGTACTCTGACACTGAGCTACCCAGGGACGACAGATAATGATTTGAGTCGGAAACCCCTTTCGGGAGTCAGGCGCTCTCTCCTGAGCTACGTACCGAAAAGGTACGGTTAGGACTTGCACCTAACGACATCCTGAGTGAAAATAACCAACTACATTCGACCTGTCTAAAACAAAACAAAAACAGAGGATAAAAGGGACCACGGAGATTGTCATGCGTGGCACTAGCCATTCCCTTGCGGGTGACCACGGAATTGCACCGTGCGTTTTTTACACAAAAAAGATAACCGTTAAGTCAGCGACCCTCTTAAAATTTTCAAAACAAAAGCGAAGGATAATTTAGTCGAGATCGGATATGCCTTGCGGCTTTCAGGACTTGCTAGGCAAGTATCCTGACCAAATAACCAATACTCAGTCGACCCTTCAAAAAACTATTTCAAATACTCATTGATGATTTCGGTAACGCTTCCATCANNCACGAAGGAGGTTCGGATCGTCAGGAGGCAACACACTTGAGGAATTTGCTGCAAGTGCGACTTCGATCACTTTCACGTCACGATTGACGTTTTTGCGGTACGAGGTTAGAACATCAGCTGCGTGCCGATTTCCTGCCCAGGTCTCGCTGTCAGTTAAGATTATGATGGCGTCATAATGATTCAGCGTGTTAGCGGCATGAATCAAGGGTTGAGCGCAATCAGTACCTCCGCCGCGTGGCGTCAAACGAATCGCTTCGTCAACACTGTTTCGGCGTCCCATGTTGCATTTCACCAATCCGGTGTCAAACCACACGAGTTCTGCATTCTTCTCAGACTTCAAGATTGTTAGCGCGAGCACGTTTGCTACTTGCGCGCACGTCATCTGCATTTTAGCCACTGCTGTCGAGCTCATCGAGCCCGAAACGTCCACACCGACCAAGATATTCTTGCCGGTAGGAACCAGTGCTTTCAGTGCCAATTCATACGTTTCGCTCAACGCGTCAACGATGTTTTGGTTTACTTCCCAAGTCTTGTTGCCCATTTGACCACGGCCAGATGAGTAAGTCAACAAGGAATTGATGACATTTACAGGGTGCATGTTGCCCTTGGCCACGAATTCTGCATTTGTCAATTTTGACACGATGCGTTTAGTGGTTTCGGTGTTGCCCTTCGTCATGCCATTGTACGCGAAGCGGTTCAAATTGCGAACCAGTGCGGTGAGCGGCATATTGTCAAGCAAATAGGACAAAACTTCAGTGTCGTTCAAAGCTTCAGTTGGAACCATTTCCCAAGTCAGACGGCCTTCGGCAATCAGACCCAGCAATTCTTTGCCAGTGGCCGTTTTTGCGGCTTCATAGCACTGAATTTGACGGTTTTTCACTTCCGACGCAGGAACCTTGCCTACGGCATATCCGAACAGAGAGTTTTGATCTTTGTTTTTGGCTTTTGGGTGCGAAAGACGCAAAACGTCAGCGTGCGTAAATCCGGCGCGATCACGGTATTTGATCATTTGGTAAGCGATTTGCTCAGTTGTGCGATTCGTGTAGAAATTCGCAACGCCTTTGCGGAGACCATTTGACCATCCACGTAAATTCTGGATGTTCGAAGTGAACAGGAATAATTGAGTCGAGGTGCGGCAAACCGATGCGATTGCAGCGTATGCGGCTTTCTTGGTCGCAGCATCGCCATAGGTTGCGCATAGAGCAAGTACGAAAAGTCCGGTGTCGGCTTTTGGAGCGCGACCATTAACGGAAAAATCGATAACCGTGTTGACGACATCGAGGCCATTTGTTTTGATGAGTTTTGCGACTGATTTTGCGTTTTCTTCAGTCAGTTGTTGTTCGCCGACGTAGTAAGTCCCGCCTTCCGAACCGATTAAGAGGAAACGCTCCAGACGTTGCTGGGGAGTGATTTCGAAAACATATCCGCCTGCGTTATTCTTCACCATATCGGTACGACCGAAAATTGGCTTGGATTGAGGCTGATTGGTGATTCCAGTAGAGTAATTCTTCATGTTTCCTCCTAAGTAAAGTGTCAGATAAAAATGTGGCGAAAGGGGGTATTTGCATAATAAATAACCTTAAGCACGACGACCTGACTTAAATAGGTATATCANNTTTGATTTGCCCAAAGCAGCGCCGCCGCTTGGGTTGTAAAAATCTTTCAGCATTTTTTCTTGCTTCAAGGATTTTTGTAAAAGCATAGTCTGGCCAATAACTTGGATTTCTCCGCGAGTCAGACTTGGCATACGAGACTTCATCCAGGTTTCGAATTGCTCGCGTTTGTTCCAAGACATATACTCTGACTCGGCGCGCTGAAGCATTTCGGACTTTTGGACTTTGGTGCCTTTGAGTGGTTTTTCGGGATGGTTCAACATTGCACCGCCGATTTTTGCAGCGTCAGGCTTATAGGTGCCCGCGTCAATTTGCGTTTGCAATTGTTTCACTTTCGCGTCTTTCGGAGCCAATTTAGGATTGGCAGCGTCTTTACGCAATTCTTCGCTTTTGCCTACACTAATATGAGGGGCCAAAACTTGGGNNGCACCAGGATCATTACCCGATTGTGGATCAACGCCTGATTGGCCTGCCTTTTTGAGGTTTTTGTCGAGCTCTTCTTTACCCAAAGCAGCGCCCTGAGAAAGGTTCGCTGGACCAGCCAATGCTGAACCGGCTTCCATAGCCTTGCTCATTCGAGGATCGTAAAGTTTACTTGACTGTGGAGTATGAACTGGACTTGCAGCGGGCGGACGTGGAGCGGGTTTCGGTGCAGTTTTGGCCGGTGCGGAAGGTTTCGTCGGCATGGCTGCGGGTGCAGACTTAGGTGCGGCTGGTGCGGAAGGTTTCGAACCAAAAGCAGGACGTGCGCCAGGAATTTTTGGGGCATTGTTTCCACGGTCATCTTTTATTTCGACGCCAGAGCCAGTACGAGTTACCGCTTTTTTCATTTCTTCAGATGCCAAGAGACCTCCGGCAGAGCTAGGACCACCAGTGCCACCAATCGCTTCGCCCATCACATTGTCTGGCGACTGTCCGCCAAAAGCATTCTTGTTGAACGGTTTAATACCAAGTTTGGTAGCGTGTTTGTTTGGATCTTCTTTCTTCAATAGATCCCATAACTTAGAGTTTTTTTCGAGTTGCAAAATTTCGATTTCTACGGCTTCAGTCTTGAAGAGTTCGTCGACTGCGCTTTTCTTTGGATTTGGCGTGGCTACGGCGACCATTTCGGCGACAGCAGCTTTATTACAGGGCAGAATCGTGATTGTAATTTTTCTAGCGATGGAACGACTGACTGTGATGCCCTCTTTGGCGATTTTTGAACCCTCGACTGAGAAGTTCATCATGTTGCGTTCATTCTGGCGATCTGCATCATAGCGAAACTTTCCCGCGACCTCGCGCGCTGAATCACTATAATCGTCGAGCAATTCGCCCATTACATATAGAAAGGGTACCTTGCATTTGTTCCAAAATTTGAGTTGATAGTCGTCTTCGCAATCGGCGTCGGAGAAAATCTTCCGTGCTTTCAATATCTTACCAACTACCTGCGATGGTTGGTCAGCTTTGTGCTCCCAGTTGAAAACACCATCTTTGTCGAGGCTCGAAATGTCGAGACCGGCAATCGAAACGATTTCCCCAGAAGTATCAATATTTTCGGAAGCGCCTACGCCATGAATGTATGTTGCCATCTAGTCTCCATATATCACTGCTTCTAAAGATTGCCCCATGTTGAAATTTTGACCTATGTAAAAAGGTTTTGGCAGCTTTTACACGATAAATTATTGATTTTATAGGTATTTTTTACGAGCACTATAATCTTCCTGGAGTTACACGTATTTAGACCTGTCATCTAAGCCAGGCTGTGTAAAACGAAAAATAGGAGAAAATATGTATTCAAACGCAAAAGCCATTCGTCTCGTCCAAGACATCGTTGACCTTCTGAACGTTCGGTTCAAGAACAACGCTGGTCTCAATACCATCACTCAAGGTTTCTACGTTGACGCTAACGGCGCATCGTGGCCCTACGCAATCATCTCTAGCGGTGGAACCGTTACTGAAGGTAGCTCTGTGGTTTACATCCAAATCGCAAACGTTGACATGGTTTCGAAAGACATTTTCGGCAACCAAACGTATGCATACGCACCGCATATCCTGCAACTCGGTTATGAGTTGACTTCTGGCGGCGCTCCGATCCCTGCAGTCGCAGACCTTTTGACTTGTGAATTCGAAGCCATCAAATCTGGCGTTCGTCTTCAACTTAAACAAGTTGCAAACGGTACCGCAGTAACTCCCGCTTCAGTAAACGCCGCAGCCGCAGCCGCAGACATCGATCAATTGTACTGGCCTACTAAGCTC
>PLEQ01000234.1 GCA_003136475.1 Deltaproteobacteria bacterium | reverse complement strand
ACTTGCACACCTAGGAAGGTCAATATCGCCAACGTCGATTC
Organism: Deltaproteobacteria bacterium; assembly: GCA_003136475.1. Classification (GTDB taxonomy): domain Bacteria; phylum Bdellovibrionota_B; class Oligoflexia; order Oligoflexales; family Bog-1112; genus BOG-1112. The sequence continues at coordinate 4,136 of PLEQ01000234.1, read as the reverse complement.
GACGTCGTTTATGCGAGGGATGCGATGAAACGTCACGGTTTCATCTGTAAGAAGAGAAGCCATGAGCACGGGAAGAGCTTCGTTCTTGTTGCCTGAGGGGACTATAGTCCCGTTCAAAGGTCTGCCGCCCTCAATAATATACTTAGCCATTTTCATGTCCTTACTGCAAAAGATTGATGAGGTCTTCACGACTTAGGTTTTTAAAGACTTCTTCATCCTTTTCCAAGAAACGATTGAAGAGGCTGGCCTTTTGCGCAATCATTTGGTCGATTTTTTCTTCGAAAGTCCCTCGGCTCACAAGTTTGATAACTTGGGTGAAATTTTTCTGGCCGATTCGATGCACGCGATCGGTCGCCTGGTTTTCCTTACTTGCGTTCCACCAGCGGTCATAATGGATGACAACTGAGGCAGCAGTCAGATCGATACCAACACCTCCAGCCAGTAAAGAACCGACAAAGACTTTGGTGTTGGGATCCGTTTGGAATTTCTTAACGATCTCGCCTCGACGTTGCGACTGCCCGGTGAGCACGACATGCTCAATATTGAGTTCAGTCAAATAAGCCTTGATTAGGTTGATCATCTGTAAATATTGGCTGTAGATGACAATCTTATGATTCGAATCCAGAGCTTCTGTGAGTAAAGAGCGAAAGAGTTCAAACTTGCCNNAGCCCAGGATGGTTACAGATCTGTTTTAAAAGTTGCAACACCGTAAAAACATGAAGGTAGGGAATGGGACCCTTTTGGTTCTTAAGTGAATCGACTAAGGGGGCAGCCTGATTGGCGAGAACTTCTTTATACAGAGCAACTTGTTCAATGGAGAGCCAGCAGTGTCGCGTGTCTTCAATCTTTTCAGGTAAGTCACTCAGAACTTGCTGTTTCGTTCGGCGCAATTTTAAAGGGTGAATCAAGTTACGAAGCTCTTGTTCCTTAGCAACGTTGTTGTGCGATTCAATGGGAATTATATAATTTTTATTAAATTCGCGATCGGAGCCCAAATATCCAGGAACAATGAAGTCAAAGATATTTTTTAATTCACTCAGCCGGTTTTCCATCGGCGTTCCCGACAGACAGAGACGCAATTTTCCACTGAGGCGACAGGCGGCGCGATAGGTAGCTGTTTTGTTATTTTTAACGAAATGCGCCTCGTCAAGAATGACAGCTTCCCACTTGTAACGTTCGAGTAGACCCACGTCTCGCAGGAGAACACCATAGCTTGTGACGATGGTTGAGCAGTTGCCGAAATTCTTCACAAGTTGTTCGCGCTTAGGACCATAGTATTTGATAGGTTTTAAATTAGGCGCGAAGGATTCGATCTTGTCCATCCAATGATCGAGAACTGTGGTTGGACATACGCAAAGAAAGATCGGTCCCTCGGAAACTTTGGGCTGCGACTGTATCGCAGACATTACAGCCATGGCTTGGTGCGTTTTGCCAAGACCCATATCGTCAGCGAGCAATCCATGCAGGCCTCGATCATAAAGCCACCAGAGCCATTCATAGCCTTTTTGTTGGTAGCCACGTAAAGTTAGTTTGGTATGAGATAGGTCGGGTAGGTTCGTGGGCGTATTGAACTCAGTTGCTTCCTTTATTTTTTCGAGAAGTGCGGTCTTGCCGGTTAATTTACTGGCATCACCGAGCGACTGCTTCAGTTTTATAATTTCAAGATTGCTGNNCCCACATCTTGTCGGATTTTATGAAAGGGGTTTTCTTCTTAGCATAAGATGCAAAAAGATTGACCAAAGTGAGGGATTCGCTGCTCGTCTTGTAACGCGGGTCAAGATAGAACCAGCCGTTCTTTTCCTGTAATACATTGACTTCAGTCAGATCGATGTCCGTTACAAATTTAAGGTTCGCGAGTGTTTTACTGAGAAAGATCGTTCCTTTCTGGCTATAGTTTTTGAAACCGCTGGAGATGAGCTCGATCGCTTCCTGATCACTAAATGTAAGGTGGGGGGCAAGATCATGCCATTGGTCAAAAGACTTAGTGATTTCGACATAGCCCATCCCGGGTAGAAGAAAGAACCTATTCCCAACCCAAGGATCTAAAGCTGCCGTTGAAAAAAGTTCCATCCAAAGTTCTTCTTGTGAGTCTTTGAAGCGAACGGAAACCTTCTCATGATAGCGGTCGGCTTTCGGATAGATCCCCTTGCTCGGTCCTTTCTTTAAGGCGAAAACTTTCTTCCCGACGAGCTTCTTATCTTGATCAAGGTAGAGATAGAGTCCCGGTATGGCGGATTCATTAAGTGTTTTTAACTTGAGAAAATTGGGGGGCAACAGTTTGCGTTCGATAGTGGCGAGAGAGTCCAAGAAACTAGGCTGTTGATCGACATCGAGTTCTATCTGACTGACTTGGCCAGCTTTAACTTCAAATTGCACGAGCAGCGAGGCGCCTTGCGATTCAATCTTAAGAATATTCCCGCGGCCCTGTTGAAAAAGACCATGGACAATATGCTGGGAGCTTTCGGGTTCGTTTTTTGGGAGCACTTGCGGGTTAGCGTTAATATAAGTGTCGGAGCTAAAGTCATTGCGCTCCTGATGAATGTGAAAGAAGAGGGCAGCGATATGTTGACAGTAGACCCCGCTTTTGCGGTTGCGGGCGCAGGTACACTCAACCCATTGGACCATACGTCCGCTCGGATGAAGTTTGAGGCGTACCTCCCGTTTGCCTTCGATCGTCTGAATATTGCCATAGATCAGGTGATCAAATCGGTCGACCTTTGAAATTCGGTTGTCACGATAAAGGCTTATCCCAGCTAGCCACTCCTCTTGAGAGATAGCTTGGGACAGTTGGCTTAGCCACTTATTCTGTTCTAAAGATATTTCCATTCAAACCACCAACAGTTTTAATCGACCGGTTTCGAGAAATTGTGAGAAAGGTCGTCTTTAACTCGTATTTAAGCAAGCTAATTTAATGCCAACCCTAAGATAGACGGCGACATGGAAAGCATCGACAGGCAACTTTTATCAGTAATAAAAGTAAGTTGGGGCTGACACTAGTCTGGGGCAACTTTTGGTATTCAGCCGGCCGCTCATAATAGCTTATTGCCCAAAATTTGAACATCTAAAAATAACATAATCATATTAGATAATTATCTCACATTTGACATTTCTGTGGGGGTACCCAATTTTTTCAAAAGAAACAGGGTTGACTTAGTTTGATTCACTTCGTATAACCCGAGCTCGCTTTTGCGAAAAAGTTCTTTGAAAACTGAATAGTGAAGCTAGGAAGTATCGCGAGATACTTAGGATTAGGTATAAGGTTTAAGAGCTCTAGTAGTTCTTAGATGAAGCCGAGTTTTAAACTCGGAAATTGAGTAGAAGCAAATAACTGTTACTGAAACGGTAACAGACCAAAATCAAACGTTAGAGTTTGATTCTGGCTCAGAACGAACGCTGGCGGCGTGCCTAACACATGCAAGTCGNNTGGCGAACGGGTGAGTAATGAATAGGAATGTACCTATGGGTGGGGGATAACCAAGGGAAACTTTGGCTAATACCGCATATGATTGAAAAATCAAAGGGGGCGTCGGGCAACCGAGCTTTCGCCAATAGAGCAGCCTATTTCTCATTAGCTAGTTGGTGGGGTNNACTCCTACGGGAGGCAGCAGTGGGGAATCTTGCACAATGGGCGAAAGCCTGATGCAGCAACGCCGCGTGAGTGAAGAAGGCCTTTGGGTTGTAAAGCTCTTTCGGTTGGGAAGAAGGGGATATGGGTTAATACCTCATATTTTTGACGGTACCAGCATAAGAAGCACCGGCTAATTCCGTGCCAGCAGCCGCGGTAATACGGGAGGTGCAAGCGTTGTTCGGAGTGACTGGGCGTAAAGCGCACGTAGGTGGGTTTGTAAGTCGGATGTGAAATCCCTGGGCTTAACCTGGGAACTGCATCCGAAACTATAAGTCTTGAATGCTTCAGAGGTTGGTAGAATTCCAGGTGTAGGAGTGAAATCCGTAGATATCTGGAGGAATACCGGAGGCGAAGGCGGCCAACTGGGAATGCATTGACACTGAGGTGCGAAAGCGTGGGGAGCAAACAGGATTAGATACCCTGGTAGTCCACGCCGTCAACGATGAGAACTAGCCGTTGGAAGATTAATTTCTTTTAGTGGCGAAGCTAACGCGTTAAGTTCTCCGCC
>PLEQ01000345.1 GCA_003136475.1 Deltaproteobacteria bacterium | reverse complement strand
ATAGCTTTACGACGATCGCCGAAACCTGGAGCTTTTACTGCACAACAACGGAGCGTTCCGCGTAGACGGTTGACGACCAAAGTTGCCAGTGCTTCACCGTCGATGTCTTCAGCAATGATGACAAACGGACGATTGGCTTGGGCAATTTTTTCGAGGATAGGAAGGAGGTCCTTCATGTTGGAGATTTTTTTATCATGCAATAGAACGAACGCATCTTCCAGAACGCATTCCATACGCTCTGAGTCTGTTACGAAGTATGGCGAAAGGTAGCCGCGATCAAACTGCATACCTTCTACAACTTCTAACGACGTGTCCATACCCTTGGCTTCATCGACTGTGATGACGCCATCGAGACCCACTTTATCCATCGCAGCTGCGAGGATTTCGCCAATTTCAGTGTCGTTGTTGGCAGAGATGGCTCCGACTTGGGCAACTTCTGTACGACCTTTGATAGGACGAGAAATTTTATCGAGTCCTTTAATGATCTCTTTTACTGCGAGATCAATACCCCTTTTGAGTTCCATTGGGTTGTGGCTTGCGGCAACGAGTTTAGCACCTTCACGGAAAATCGCTTGGGCCAGAACCGTCGCTGTCGTGGTGCCGTCACCNNGCGCCCATGTTTTCGAACTTGTCTTCCAATTCGACTTCTTTTGCCACACTCACACCGTCTTTGGTGATCGTTGGTGAACCGAAGGAACGTTCGATAACAACGTTACGGCCTTTGGGTCCGAGCGTTACCTTCACGGTATCCGCAAGCGTATTAATACCTTTTAGAATTTTACGGCGGGATTCTTCGCCGAAATTGATAATCTTAGCCATGTATCTATTCCTTTCTTATATCTGAGTCTTAAAACTGATCTGGTTATTTCTCAATAATGCCTAGCAGGTCATCTTCTCTCATCACAACGTGCTCTGTACCATCGATCTTGATCTCGCTACCAGAATAGCGGCCGAAGAGTACGGTTTCGCCAACTTTTACTTCTGGTTTCGCGAGGGTGCCGTCATCCATGCGCTTGCCATGACCAATGGCCATAACGAGGCCTTCCATGGGTTTTTCTTTGGCGTTATCCNNACCAAAATGCGGTCATGCAAGGGCCTAAACTTCATACTAAAACTCCTTGTAAATAGAATATGTTAGATTCTTGCTTTCAGGCTTTATAGCTTTTCTAACCCTACTCGCCAATACAGTGCATCTTGCGGATGACAACGTGCAAGCAAAACATAGTGTTGAACGGTTTAATGTCAAGGGAACGAAACGAATATTTATTGGAGGGAAAAGGAAAGCTAGCCGATTTCTGGAAAGCTTAGGAAAAGACCACAGGTTTTTTGGGCAGCTTCAGATTGGACCAGGTCTCGTAGGTCGGTTCATGGAAGACGCGCACAATCTCGCGCACTAAAAAACTCGGAGCACGAATAGAGGAGTTCTGGCCAATATGGATCTCGAAGGGACTTTGGTCCAAGTTCTTCGGCACTAAAACAAGCGAAAGCCCGCTGCCCATCGGAGGCACTCGGTGCGCAAGGTAGAAAGCTTCGACCTCGCTCCAGCTCAGATAGTAAGTTTTGGTGCGGGTGGCAATAGAGATCGCATCCCTTTCGATGACGATCTCTTTCACACTTCTAAAGTACGTGTATAAAATCAACAGCCACGGGATAATGACCAGCGCTGCAAAAGAAGAAAATGAAAACGAGGGCTTAGCTAGAATTGCAAAGCGGTGTGAGAAGTTGGCAAGAGTTAAAAAGACCGCACATCCCATCACACCGATGAAGGATATACTGACGATCGCTCGGGGGTTGGGTAGGAAGCGGACCCCGCCAGAAGGCAGAAGGTCTGTAAAATACTCGTGTTCGCGCTCTTCCTGCAAGGTCCGATGGAAATAGTCGATAGCCCACTCATCTTCCGGATCTATGGCCAAGATCTGGTGCCACACCCGAGCTTCCTCGCGAAAACGACCTTCATAACCATAAAGAAGAGCCTTCATGCGGAGGGCATTCGTGTTCTTCGGGCCAAGGCTCAGTAACTCATCTAAAGCACCATAAGCCTGAGGAAAACGGCCCTGATCTATGAATTGTTTAATCGTGTCGAGACGCATCACCATAGAGTTCTCGTCGGCATAATTTAGAAAATATTGAGCACATGTCATTGGCCCCCCTCTCATCCTCTGGGTACTGTCCTCACGTCGTTAACATTCACTTTTGGAGTTTTTATGAAATTTCTAAATCTCTCGTTTGTGGCCCTCAGCTCGGTAATCGTCATGAGTTCGGCTTTTGCAAACTGCCCCTTAGACTTAGAGGATCTGAAGCATCAATACCAATCTGTTGAAAAGACAGAGCAGGCCAAATTTTTCATCGGGCTTGAAGACAGCACAGTCCAAGAGAATGAGGATATGTTTCAGCGAACCAAGAAGGAGCTTGAAGAATTAGGAGAGAAAGATAAAAAGATTGCTACCTTTCAATTTGTCAAGCTCACGGAAGATAGCAGGGACTTTCTTTTGAAAAGTCTTTTCCCAACCGGTGAGACAGATCGCGCGTTTTGTGCGAGCTTTCCTGCGCCTAAGCCTAAGACNNGAGTACAGAAGAGGAAAGACTTGCAAAGCTCGTTAAAGCTAAATTCAAAGCTTGTCGGACCAGTGTCAAAGACATTTTGGGTGGTACCATTCACGCCAACCCTATCGTCTACTTGGCAGAATTGGGCTATGAAGATGTGACGGGCATCGCTCTTTTCTACGTAAATTCGCTCGTCGACAAGACGCATTTTGTTCGTTATCACTTTAAATATTAGATTCTAACTGGGAGACGGGTTTGACCCGTCTCTTTCTTAGCTAAGAAAGAAAGATTCGATCTTGCTGAGTACAGCGTCGCTCGTGAAGCCAAAGAACTTAGCAAGATCTTCAGCAGGGGCGCTTTCGCCGAAACGATCGATACCGATAGTGAGGCCCCCGCTGCCGATAAAGCGTTCCCAACCCAGGGTGACTCCCGCCTCAATGGAAACGCGCTTGGTACAAGCAGGCTCGAGTATGTATTTTTTGTAGTCGGCATCCTGTTCAAAAAAGAGTTCCCAACAGGGAACGGAGACCACTCGCGTGGCTAGTGAATGTTCGGTCTCGAGACGCTCAGCGACCGAGCACGCCAGGCTGACTTCGCTGCCACTTGCAAAAATGATGAGATCGCACTTTTTATTTTTGCCGCGAACCAGCCAAGCTCCGCGTTTGGCATCCTGGATGTCCGTGATAGGCGAAGGGAGGTGGGGAAGATTTTGACGGGTCAGTGCAAAACAGGATGGTAGTGGGAGGGCTAGCGCTTTACGGAGCAGGACCTCGGTCTCCGCAGCATCCGCGGGCCGCATCACATAGAGGTCGGGGATGAGACGCAAACTCATCAGATGTTCAATCGGCTGATGGGTAGGTCCATCTTCACCAAGGTAGAACGAATCATGGGTGAACTCGTGGATGACATGGGCACGCTGTAAGGC
>PLEQ01000329.1 GCA_003136475.1 Deltaproteobacteria bacterium | reverse complement strand
ACCGCCAGGGTTGTGACGCCAAGCGCAAGCGACGGTGTACTTTGTAAAAATGGGATGCGATTTCGAATAATTTCAAAGTGTTTAAAGCGCTGGGATTTTCAGATAGTCTCTTAGAAATCCTCATGTTTTTCAGATTTTTTCCGACGGGGACTTGGAAGAATTTGGAAAACAATTCTGAGGCAAGTGCTCATGAGTAGTAAGAATAAGCTCCTTCTATTGCTCCTCATCCCCATTATTTTACTTGCAAGTATGTGTGCAAAACGAAGATCATCTATAGATGATCCTTCCTTTTCACAGAAAGTCACAGCCAGTAAAAATCAATTTAGAAATGATACAAATAACTATTCAGATCCCCTTTTGCTTGAAAAAATAAATCGAGTTTTTCTATTAAGTGGGAGTGGGGAAAATACCTTGTCCCTGTGGACGCCAGATCTGGGTCGTTCTACGGTTGAAGACTCATCGTCTGCGATGGAGGGTGATGAGCGACCTACAATCCCCCTTGATCAATATACAATCCTCTATAGACACCAGAATGATGATGCCATGGATGTTGATGAGCGGCCTACGGTCGCTAATGATCAACATACACTGTTATATGAAAACGATGACATACAGAGTAGTGGGTCTACTGCCGGGCAGTGGGACAAACTGATAAGTTCTCCAGCCTACAATCAAAGTCCCTCTGTTCAATATGTAACTCCCATCCCTAGGCTTACAGAAGGAGCAGGAGATACTCTTAAGATAGAGTATGAAGGCAAAACTGTGCTCTACCAAAATGAGAGTGTACTTGCTTTCAATAGAAACCTTGAATCGACACCAATCAACAGACTTCAAGATATTCAATTTAAAAAAGGAGAGGACTCAGTTTTTCTTGTTGCAAAAGATAATACCATTCTTGTTAACAATTTGCTTGCATCCCCTATAAACTCGATAGTCGCGAACACCATTGAGTTTCGCATTTTGCAACGGGAAAATGGTGTAGCTCTCATTCACGCCCTCAATCTTGAACCAAGCCTAAGAGCTCAAAGTGTATATGATACTCTCTCTAACATGAAAACATTTATTTCTGAACAAACGTTTCGCTCAGATCCCCAATTTCCACTCAAACAAGCATTTGTCGAAGCCCTCGGCAGCTATGCACTTATTTTGGGTGAACAGATGAAGGGAAGAATTTATTGGAGGAACATACCATTCGAATATTGTGTAGAAAAGCAATTAGGCAAAGGATCGTTTGGGAGTGTTTTTTGGGTCCGAGTGTTTTATGGACAAGACCATTTTGATCTTGCCATCAAACAACCTAAAGATCTCAATTCAAACAGGGACCCAAATGAAATGCCGACGCATGCACTTGAGACTGCGTTCCTGGATGCTATGAGCCGCCATCCCAATAGCATACAAGTGTATGGAGCTTATCCGGTGGGGGATGGAAAAGTTAATATTGTCATGGATTTAGCTGTCGGCACCTGGAGGAACTTTTCTAAGAACGATCCCACCTATGATCAAACGACGCACCTTTTCATCGGTGCTGCAGATGCTTATGCCGCTCTTCATGAAGCTGGCATGGTCCATTACGACATTAAAGCTGGAAATTTGTTCTTTTCTTCAGAAGGTCAAGCGCTTGTTGGGGACTATGGTTTGGCACGGAGTTTATCCGACCGTAATATGATTCCGGGAAGTCTTGTATCAAAAGGGACTTACATTCCGGACCAGCTTAAGTTTCTAACTCCAGAAATGATGAAGGGAGATCCTTTCAAGATCGATGTTTTTGCTTTTGGAATTGCCATGCTTGAGATGCGCTTGAGCAAAGCATTGGGCACATCACTATGGAACGCTATGAAAAAGAAGAATTGCTGTATCTCTATTAGTTCTGATGAAAAATGGACCGTCATGTCTGGACAAGAATTATTGCGAAATTTCGAGAGTGAGATTACAGCCTCCATCCCTAAGGAAGAAAGAGAATTAATACAAGAAATGTTGCTATGGGACCTTAATAAAATCCCTACTCATCCAACAATGTCTGAGATTGCGCAGCGATTGCGGGCAACCTATTCCATTTATAATATGTGATGTATTGCCCACGGCTAAAGCTTGAGCAATGAGGTGAGGATATTCTTAATACCTGCAAATTCAAAGTTCTAGTTCTCACCAAAATCAAGTTTGAAGTGGACCGAGTTGCGGAGAAGCTTTTTTCGCTGAAAGCTTGGTCTCAATATTCCGAATAAGCCAGCTTTTGACAACCTGGGTTAGGACGACATAGGCAAGAAGGATGGTAGCAAGCCAGAGAAAATAGGTATAGGGCATTGCTGTCAAACCAATGCTTGGGCCGAAAGAAGAGTAGGGTATATAGACCCCGATGGCCATCACCGCCAGGGTTGTGACGCCAAGAGCCAGCGATGGTGTACTTTGTAAAAACGGGATACGATTGGTTCGCAAGAGATGAACGATCAGGGTTTGTGAAAGCAAGCCTTCGACAAACCAGCCTGACTGAAACAAGCTTTGCTTCGCTTCCGTATTCGCTGCAAAATAGAACCACATAATCGCAAACAAGACGTAGTCAAATAGCGAACTCACCGGCCCAATCACAAACATATACCGCCGAATATCTGCGATCTCCCATTTGCGGGGCTTTTCTAAATATTCATCATCAACTTTGTCAAACGGTATTGCGGTTTGCGAGAGATCATACAATAGATTCTGTATCAGCATCTGCACAGGCAACATCGGCAAAAATGGCAGAAATATACTCGCGCCCACCACGCTTAAAACGTTACCAAAATTGGAGCTCGACCCCATTTTAAGGTATTTCATAATATTGCCAAAGACGCGACGTCCTTCGAGAACACCTTCTTCTAAAACCAGCAGGTTCTTCTCAAGCAAAATAATATCTGCTGACTCCTTTGCAATATCTACAGCATTATCCACCGAAATTCCGACATCCGCTTCTTTTAAAGCCGGTGCGTCATTGATGCCATCGCCCATAAAGCCGACAACATGGCCCTTAGAGTGCATGGCTCGAATAATTCGCTGTTTCTGAGCTGGTGTCAGTTTGGCAAAAATAAAATGTTTCTCGGTGAGCTCAGCCAGTTCCATATCGGTAAGTTCATCCATGTCGTGACCGAGAACGATCGTGTCCGCATTGAGGCCGACATCTTTACAAATTTTGCGCGTCACTAGTTCGCTATCACCGGTTAGAACCTTAACGGTGACACCATGTCGATTGAGAGCGGCAATAGCGCGAGCAGCGGTTTCCTTTGGTGGGTCCAGAAAAGCTAGAAAACCTAGAATCACTAAATCCGATTCATCTTTGACCGAATAATCGATCCGTTCTTTGGGCATCTCTTTGTAACCCAATGCTAGAACGCGTAGGCCATCCTCACTAAAATCAGCAGCGAGTCTTTGCATACCAGCACGTAGGGCCTCATCGAGAGGCACGATTTCATCTTGAATTTTGGCAGCCGTGCATACTCGCAGCACCTCGTCGAGGGCTCCTTTACAGATAAGGATATGACTGTCTCCGTCTTCTTCAACAACCACCGACATGCGACGTCGAGAAAAATCAAAAGGTATTTCGTCGATCTTCCGGTAACCTGAGCGCGGCTTCCGCGAGTCATCTTCACGCATATAGTTTAGAACAGCGTGATCCAAAAGATTTTTCAAACCTGTCTGGTAGAAACTATTCAGATAGGAAAATTGGAGAATGTTCAAATCGTCTTCCAGGCCTTTGGGGTCGACGCATTTCAGGAGAATCACTCTATCCTGTGTGAGTGTTCCCGTTTTGTCCGTGCACAAAACATCCATGGCTCCAAAATTTTGTATGGAATTTAGCCGTTTTACGATCACATTCTTCTTGGACATTTTTCGTGCGCCAGCCGCCAAATTTACCGTTACGATCATCGGTAACATTTCGGGTGTAAGGCCTACGGCAACCGCAAGGGCAAACATAAAGGCTTCCGGCCAGTTGCCTTTACTGAGACCGTTGATTAGAAAAACAGCAGGCGCCATGATGATCATAAAACTCAGCATCAACCAGGAAAAATTATTGATTCCTTTGTCAAAACTGGTTTGAATTCTCTGACCGACTATACTTTTGGTTATAGACCCAAAATAGGTATTGGCTCCTGTTCTGATGACAAGAGCTGTCGCAGTACCGCTTATGATGCTGGTTCCCATAAAACAAATGTTTGGAATTTCTAAAATGCTTCGAAATATTTGTGTGCCTGCAGTGGGATGCTTTTCGACAGGCATAGCTTCGCCGGTCAAGGCGGACTGGCTAATAAAGATATCCTTCGATTGTAGCAACCTCACATCGGCTGGCAACATGTCGCCCGCAGAGAGTTTAATGATATCTCCGGGCACAAGCGTCGCGATCGGAAGCTCTTGCGCAAGCGAGGCATCCTTAGTTTCGGTATCTTCACCGATCTCACGTTTGCGAACGACGGTCGCGGTCATCGTTATNNGCTTTAAGCTTTTCTGCAGCTCGGTTCGAACGGTACTCTTGGGAAAATGCCAAGATGACACTAATTAGGATCATGAGGGAGACCAATATAGTCCCAGCCAGATCTCCCGTAAAATACGATACGAGAGCGATGCATCCCAATAGGAGGTTAAATGGGTTCTTAAGGGCTCTAAGAAGTTCGAGCGGCCAGACCACCCTACTTTCGCGAACGATTTCATTAGCGCCGTATTGACTGAGCAGACGCTCAGCCTGCCCTTGACTCAGGCCGTCCAAGGAAGAGTGGAATTGTTCCATTAGATCTGTTGCATCCGCCCGAGCAAGCTTGGCGTATTGATCACTTACGCGTGAGGAGAGATCCCGGTTCTTGCCAATGACCGACTCGCCCTTGAATGCAGCAGACAAAAAATCGCTGAACTTCTTGAATAAGACTGTCATGGTACTGTCCTTATTCTGAGGTTGAAGACAAGATCATGCGCTAGATTGGTTTGTTCCTTGGAATACACTATATCCATTCTCCTTGATTCATAAAAAATTCACTCGTAGAATTCCCTAAGAAATACCCAAAACCACCGGAATAGATTTATGAATCGCTTTTTCGTTATACTAGTGCTTGGAGTCTCTTTTAACTTCACGCCCTGTCTTGCTGAAGAGATCCCATCTATAAGCAAAATCAAAGCCGCTTTAGCTATGATCAAGAATCGTGTCGCGACGAACCAAGGCTTGGACAAGAACCCGTTGGAGGGCATGGATTTTCAAAATTTCCAGAGTCGAGGCTACCTTTATTATTATAGCGCTCTCGGCAGCTGGTTGGTCGCAAAAACCCAAAAAGATCATGAAAAGATCGTCTATCTCGAAAAGGCGATGAAAAGTCTTAGGCTGTCAAAGGAAGGTCCGTGCTTCGATTTTGAGCAGGAGGACGAGTTTTATACAAGTTTGCTTAAGGAAAAAATAGCTCTCGCGTTTAAAGCCAAAGACTATAGAAGTGTCATGCAAGCCATCGAGAGTCTGCCGCCAGATGAGCAAAAGAGCCCACATTTTATACTGTATTATGGTCAGGCACTTTTTGCTACCCATCAGCTATCGGCATTCCAGCATCTTGCTAAACAATACAGCACTCTCTTCAGAGATCAAAAACTCGTCATGCAAAATCTCACGGAACGTCCTAACTGGGATGCTCTCCTTTCTCAAATTCCTCCAGACCCTCAAAAACCTACCAAAATAAAACAGAGTTCTGTAAGTTCCGATTTTTCAAAAGAGGATATTCTTCAGAATCCCACGGCAGCTCTTTCGTACTTAAGTAAGAACGCTTATTTTGCAAATGCCCGGAAGATTTTTAAAGATGCGTCATCGCTCTATTTTAATCTCTATAAAAAGCCGACTCTTTCATCTGCCGAAAAAAAATTCCGCCATAAATTTCAAAAAAATATGTATTCATTTTCCCCTGCTTTACTGGAAGAGCTTATCAAAATCTATTGGAAAAAGCAGGATTTGGATTTAGCTGAAAAGATAAGTATCAGTTACCTTAAACAGCATGAAGGAAACAGTTCCTACCCCAAGGTCCTCTATAATCTTGCCCGTATTCAGGAGGATCATCGGAATTATAGTCAAGCTCTCAAGACCTATCAAAAACTGATCCACAAGACCGATGACATCAATTACGCGGAATATGCCCATTTTCGGTCGGCCTGGGTCGCCTTTTTGGCAAAGAAAAACGGAAAAGCTCAAGAATTTTTCACGAACTATTTAAATCTTTATCCTGAGGGGCGCTACGCATCGACTTGTGAGTATTTTCTAATCAAAATGACAAGCCCAAGCGCAAAAGCTCCTGTGCTTGTGGAAAAAGTCGAGAAATTCATCAGTAGCTACCCACTCAATCTTTACTCACTTCTCCTTATGGATGAGTGGCACATAAAGGATGATGTCTTTTTAAATAGTTTTTCCTACAATGCATCGTTGCAGAATCTTCGTAAAACTTTTAGTGTGTTTAAAGCTGATATTGGTTTGTTAAATCGCCTAAAATCTTATAACGAGCTTGTCGATTTAGATTTGAAAGATGACGCATCGAAAATCCTCAAGAGTTTTCCTATCGATGAGCATAACGATCTCTTTACAATCTATCTTNNCTATCTTGCTGCTGAATTCGAAAGGCTCAATAATGCCAATGGCGAAGAAGCCGCTTTGATAAAACTACTTACGGCCTTACCACAGTTGCGTAAGCAATTGCCTTGGAAAGGCTTGTTTCCGGACTACCACATCGATCTGATCAAGAAACAGTTGGCAGAGCAGAAATCCTCTATTTCCCCTTACCTCATCCTCTCTATAGTGCGTCAGGAGAGCGCTTTTGATCCCAATTCTCATTCACCNNACACCAGGCACAGCTCTGGAAGCTGCGAAGTCGCTTCATCTCAAAAATTTTGTTTTGGAGAACGAGGGAGATAATTTGAAATTAGGGATTAAAAATTTCAGCAATCTGCTTAAGAGATTTAACAATCGCTTAGATTATGCACTTAGTGCATACAATGCGGGCGAGTATGCAGCCCAGTCATGGATTGACCTTTACGGGAATCTCGAGCCTATCGCATTTATCGAATCCATTCCCTACCAGGAAACACGTTTGTATGTCAAAAGTATCTTACGCAACTATGCGATCTATCAGGTTTTATACGATAAAAGACCGGCGCCACTCATTTCCTATAATTTTAATGGAGAAAAAGCCGGCTAGAATCTTTTACTGTTCTTCGAACGGTTTCTTTTTCTGAATCGCATAGCCTGAGCCATAGAGTGTCTTGATGGTAAGGTCGGAGCCGATCTGAGAGAGGGCCCGTCGCACTTCAAAGAGTTTGCGATTTAAGGCGTTGTCGCTAACATTGGTGGTACCCCAACATTTTCTCTTAACCATCTCACGAGAGATGGATTGTCCCATCAAGCTTAAGAGGATGGATAGGAGATTGACCTCAATTGGAGATAGGTATTTGACCTTATTGTTAGCCAGATTCTTAATACTGCGTGTATTCGGATCAACTGACACATCTGCAACTGTGACCGCTCGCTCTCTTTCTTTGCCAATTTGAGCTTGCTTCACTTGCATGCGAATCGCCAGTTCCTCATTATTGAATGGCTTTAGAAGAAATTCGTCCATCCCAACCCGAAAGAGTTCGAGGATGCTGTCGACTGTGCGGTCCCCAGTTAAAGCGATCAAAGGGGATGTCGGCCATTTTTCTTTGACTAAGTGAAGATATTCTGCAAGAGAATCTTGACCTATATGGTCGGTATCAATAAAAATCGCGACGATCTTATAATCCCCCGAAGCACCGAGAAGCTCCGCTATGTTGGGAAATATTTTCGCTGAAAGGTGCGTCGAGGACTCAATAAGACGTCTGCTCGGGGACGTGTCTTTATCGAGCACAACGATACATGTCACCTCTTCTTGGCCCATTTTATCCTCAATACAATGTAAGTTTAAAGAACCTTATTCCAATATTGTAAAAGAATTACTGAAGCGAAACAATCCATTGGCGAACTGGGCAATTCTTTCCCAGTTTAGGTTGTTCAGGATAAAAATGGATTAAACCTTAGTAGGCGTTGGGGTTCACGAAGCCTTTGATCAGAGTTAGCGACAGAATTTTTATATCGAGCCACAAAGACCAATTTTGAATGTAAAACAAATCAGACTCAATTCGTTTTTCAATACTGGTATTTCCACGCCACCCGTTAATTTGTGCCCAACCGGTCATTCCAGCTTTCACTTTGTGCCGAAGCATGTAGCCGGGGACGCTTTGACGAAATTGATCGACGAAGATGGGTCGTTCGGGACGAGGGCCGACGAGACTCATCTGACCGAAAAGAACGTTAAAAAGTTGCGGGAGTTCGTCCAAACTTGATTTGCGGAGAAATCTTCCAATCGCTGTCACCCGACCATCTTCCTTCGTGGCCCAAACGGCTCCAGAAAGCTCTTCGGCATTTTGGGGCATCGATCGAAACTTCCAGATCGAAAAGATTCGGCCATCGAGTCCCATGCGTTCCTGTTTGTAGAGAATGCTTCCGGGCGAATTTAACTTAACTAGAAGTGCAGACAGAAGTAGAATGGGTGAAAAAATAGCGATACAGACAATCGCTCCAAAAAAATCAAATAGCCTTTTTTGAACACCGGCAATCCCTTTCAAGGGGCTGTCATGAATATTGATAACTGGACTGCCCAGAATGAGATCGATCCCCGAATTGAAGCGATCCAGGTAAGAAAGATCGGGCATGAGTTTGATATCAGGAACCTGTTCAGCTAGGGGTTCAAGGTTAGCATTTAAAAAATCCTGGCAATCATTAGGAAGGGCTAAAATCACGGTCTCACAGGGATTGTTTTGAAAGAAATTTGTCCAACTTTCGGGAACGGGAAAACATGGACAATTCATGTCCTGCGCGATGCGTTTGGCGAAAGCAGCTTGCTCCTCATTGGCAGCCACTACGAT
The DNA here is from genome assembly GCA_003136475.1 of Deltaproteobacteria bacterium. Lineage (GTDB taxonomy): Bacteria > Bdellovibrionota_B > Oligoflexia > Oligoflexales > Bog-1112 > BOG-1112. Next base: position 3,885 of record PLEQ01000329.1, on the reverse strand, counting down.
TAATCCCACCAGTTTGAACGAGACGAAATCGAGTGAGTTGGCAATTTCAAAAGCCTTGTTAAGACCGGGGCCGCTCCCAATGAGGAGAATTTTCCGGGGTGGATAACGTCTTCGATAGGCACGAAGAATTTTTCGTAAAAGGCTTCTTGAAATTATCATAAACAAGGGGTTTAGAACGGCGAAAAAAACCAGCGTCAGACGTGAGTAGCGGTACTCGTCATAGAAGTAAGTAACTGTAGCGAATAGAACAATGGCGACAACACTGCAACGCAAGATGTCGAGATTTTCAAAAAGCGGCGATCTATAGCTCTTTCGCTGTTTGTTATACAAGCCAGCGGAGCTAAATACGATAAACCCAATAACAAGAATAAAAGGAATGAGTTTCAGATAGATCGGCCAATCCGGAATGCCTTTGAGCACGGGGAATGGCCCGTAAAAACGCAAATAGTAAGCCCCTAGCCAAGCCGTAAGGAGCGAGACTAGGTCAGACTGTATATAAAACCAGCGTACGATGTTTTCTTTGGAATCAACCATCTCTAAACCCCCATGGACTTGCGGATTTCCTCCCGCATCTCAGCAATAAAGCGCTCTTCTGAGTAGCGCTCGGTCGATCGAACTACCTTGTGTNNGGGCAAGTTTAAAGGATTCTAAGCAGGAAGCAATGCTTTCGACATTTTGTTCCTCAAAAAAGGTGCCGTTGATGTTGGGTTCAATGAAATCGAGTGCACCGCCTTCTTTAAGCGCTAACACCGGGGTTCCACAAGCCATTGCTTCAATGGAGCTAATTCCAAAATCCTCGACCCCTGGGTAGATGAGGGCTTTAGCTTTTCGCATGAGCTGTACGACGCGTTCATCGTCTGGGCCAATGACAAATTCGGTTTTTGCACCGCCTAGACTTCTTAGATACTTTTCGCTGGGACCGGCGCCGGCTACAACCAGGCGCTGGCCAAGTCTGTTGCAGGCTTCAATCGCAAGATCAAAACGTTTGTACGGCACCAAAGCGCCCATAACCAGAAAATAGTCCTCTTTGGCTCGGAAATCAGGGATTTCTCCGCGAAACCTCGCAAGAGCAACGGGAGGATTTACGACGGAAGCACTTCGCCCGTAGTATCTTGCGACCCGATTCCTTACAAATTGCGAATTTGCAACGAACGTGTCGACACGACTTGCGCTTACCACGTCCCAAACACGCAACTGGGAACATAGGTAGTTCACCAGGGAAGACATGATAGGCAAGGATTCCAGCGATCGAAAGTACTCCCTACGCTGATCCCATATATAGCGCATGGGTGAATGGATATAACAGATGTGCTTGGCATTGACTGGAGGGATCACGCCTTTGGCAACGCATGATGATGTGCTTAGGATCAAGTCGTAGCCATGGAGTTCAAGCGATTCGATGATGCTAGGCAAAAATGGTAGTAGTAGCTTACGAATTATTCGAAATTTATTAAGAAGCTCTGGGTACCGGATATCTTTTGTTTTAAACCAGGCAGGTAGCTGGGTTGAATCATAAAACAATGTGTAAATGGGCGCTTCGGGGAACATGTTACCAAAGCATTCCAGAACCTTTTCCCCTCCCCGGTAACTCACTAACCAATCATGAACTATTGCTATCCGCAAATTTTTTCCCAAAATCTTTTCTACGTTCTTCTTGGAATAAGACCTNNGAACTTTCCTATTCACAATAAAAATTTAAATGGCCCCAATAAATAAATTACTAAAAAACCCAACCGTTGGCCATTTGCTCTGGCAAGAACAGTTAGGCTATGATTATAGATGAAGCCTCACTGATCATTACAGTTATTTCGACATAAGAAAACTTATTTCACTGCGCAATCAAGATACCCTCCCTGACCCAAGGAGGGGGCTCGAGGGGAAAAATGGCCCCCGAAACCTAGGAAAAGAACAGAAGAATATCAGTTCAGATTGAATAATGAGATACGCGCAATTACTTCTGCCAAACAATAGTATCTAAAACAGNNACAACGAGAATTGGCGAGAGCTGTTTCCGGAAATTGTCGGAAGAAGTCCTGCTCTCCTAAACATTCTCAAGCTTGTTGCGAAAATTGCGCACTCCAATAGCGCCGTTCTCATTCTTGGTGAGAGTGGCACTGGCAAAGAGCTTGTGGCTTCAGCGGTTCACCGATTATCGGATCGACGCCACAGAGGTTTTGTCGCAATCAACTGCAGTGCTATACCGGAGGAGCTTTTAGAGGCGGAGCNNTGAAAAAGGTGCTTTTACGGGTGCCGACCGCAAACGCGTCGGCCATTTTGGAGTTGCGGATGGGGGGACGATTTTTCTTGATGAAATCGGTGATATGACGCCACGTCTGCAGTCTAAATTACTTCGGGTATTGCAAGAGAAACAGTACACCCCGGTGGGCAGCAATACGGTCAAAAATATCGATGTCCGCATAATTGCTGCGACAAACAAAGATCTTGAAGGTGCGGTGAAAGCCAACGAGTTTCGACTGGATCTCTACTATCGGCTTAATGTTCTTCCTATTAAATTGCCAACCCTAAGCGAGCGGAAAGGGGACATTGAACTTCTTCTTGAGCACTTTTGCGAACAAATGAACCGTATTCATCTTCCGGATCCCCCCTGTTGGTTCGATCCTACCGCCATTGAAGTGCTTGGCCAATATCAGTGGCCGGGTAATGTTCGCCAATTGCAAAACCTCGTTGAGAGGCTTGTCATAACACACACGGGGGGACGCATCGGCATTGATGATTTGCCGAAGGAGTTCGTTGAGGTCCCAACCCATCAGACACCTAGCTTAGCTGCTTCCCAGGGTTCCGAAGACATGCATTCTCCAAAACGGCAAGGCGCCATCAGCAAGCTCCCGCTCGAAGGCATGCACCTTGACCGCTATATTGAAGAACTCGAAAACGAACTGATTCGGCAGGCTCTTGATCGAACACATAACAACAAGAGCCAGGCCTCAAAACTCCTGGGTATGAACCGTACTACCCTTGTCGAGAAACTTAAAAAGCGCCAATTCTCTCCGAATTCGGATTAGAGAGTCAGTATTTCTTTTGATTTCTTCTCTACTTTTGAATCGATCAGCTTAATAAAATTATCCGTAAAAACTTGAACTTCTTTCTGAAGGCGCAACGACTCATCTTCGGCGAACTCTTTGTCCTTCTCAGATTTCTTGATCTTTGCATTGAGATCTTGGCGGATTTTTCGAATGCTTACTTTAGCCTCTTCCCCCACTTTGTGAACGGTCTTAGCGATTTCCTTCCTTCTCTCTTCATTCAACGGAGGAATCGGAAGGCGAATCACATTGCCGTCGTTGTTGGGCTGTATCCCAATATCCGCAACCTGAATGGCTTTTTCAATTTCACTGAGCGATTTTTTTTCAAAAGGTGAAATGACAATCGTACGCGCGTCAGGTGTTGAAACCGAGGCAACTTGATTAAGGGGGGTGGGAGTTCCGTAGTAGTTGATGCGAATGCCGTCCACTATGGAAATGGAGGCACGACCTGTTCGAACCTTACTGAGCTCTTTGTCAAAAAACTCAATCTTCTTCTTCATTTGCTCATCGCAGCTAGCAATCATAGGGTGCATTTTTCTGCTCCTTTTTTGCGTATTAACTTATTTAACCGTAGTTCCTATTGAATTTTCTCGAAGAGCTCTTAAAACACTTCCTTTTACATCAAGTTTGAAGACCTTGATGGGAAGATTCGCTTCCATACACATCGTTATCGCTGTGGCGTCCATGACTTTCAGCTGTTTCGCAATCACTTCGAGATAAGAGAGAGATGAAAATTTCTTTGCATCTGCCGATTTTTCTGGATCGTGTGTATAAATGCCGTCGACTTTTGTGGCCTTAAGAATGATATCGCATTCTACTTCCAGGGCGCGGAGACTAGCCGCCG
>PLEQ01000326.1 GCA_003136475.1 Deltaproteobacteria bacterium | reverse complement strand
AAATCCGAGTTGCCAGTGAAAATGATCAAAAGCATCAAGGTTTCATCGGTTGGACAGGGAATGGAGGCGCAAATGAGTGGCGCTTCAGGAGGAATGATTCAAAACCCAAGTTTTGAAACTCCTTGTGTTAAAACTAACTCGACATATTTTAGTTTCATCACCGACCCGACAAATACGGGCTGGATATTTACTGGTATGGCTGGAATTGCAGAAAACGATAGCGCCTATACCTATCCAGCTTATCGCCAAGGAACCCCCTATGGAAACCAATACGCATATTTACAAAGTGTCCATGGCGTTAATGGGGCAATTTCCCAAATCATCTCAAATTTTCAGACTGGAAATTACATATTTTCATTTGCGGCTTCTCAGCGTGATCACGTGGGACGAGATAACACTGAAAATCAAACCGTGACAGTGATGGTCGATGGAACAAGTGTTGGGTCATTCACTCCCGCCGACACCAATTGGTATTGCTATCAGACTACCCCAATTTTGCTCAATGCAGATAATCACACTCTTGTTTTCACAAACTGCCTGATCACTGGGGATGCTACGATTCTAATCGATAATATAGGGGTTCAAAATGTTGCACCCACAACTAAGGTGCCTTCTGTGAATGAAAAATGCCCACAATTAACTATTGAACTTCGAGACGGCTCTCGGTTGCTTGGGAAGAGCCTTGATGATCCTCTTAAGTTTCACTCGCCATCGCTTGGTGATTTGAAACTTCCGGTGGCCGGCATTGGATCGCTTAAATTAACTGATAATGGAGATAATAGCAGTGCGGCCCGCCTTACCGCAACCAATGGTGATGTATTAGATGTACAGTTCATAGCCCCAACTCTCCATGTGGAAACCGGATTCGGTAAATCAGAATTACCGGTGAAAATGATCCGTAGTATTAAGGTCTCATCACTTGGAATATCTGCCCAGAACGAGCCGTTATCTTCAAGTCCGATGGCGCTGTGGGAGGGTAATGGAAACGGAGAAGAGAGCGTTGGCACGAATAGTGGCAGTGTTCATCAGGAGATGAATTATGGGAATCCTAATTCCGTCCGGGTGCATTTGCGCGATATAGGCCAAGCCTTATATAAATCTTTTCACGAATTACATATAAACTAATAAATTTATTGTTAGGGTGCGTTCGCATTAATTGACTTTCAGATAACAATTACCTCAAGATTTCAATTTTAAAAATGATTTCAAAAACATCGTCACGACAAGGACTTATTGCGCGTCTTGGCAGGCATCCTTCGATCCATAGGATGGCATCAGGGCTTGGAGTGTATCAGATTGCAAATGCTTGCTTATCAAGATTTCCAATCTTAAAAAAAATAGGCGACACTGAGATAGTGGTGAAAATTAATTCTGTTGCAGGATTGGCGCTTGCTGAAGAGATCTTGGGAGGAGCAGGCTACCGGCCAGCTCTGGAGGGGTATTCCATAAAAACATTCGTCGATTTGGGTTGTAATGTCGGTTGGTTTCCCTGTCTCCTAGCTGCCTACCAGTTTTCTGAAAATCCTATGGGCATTATGGTGGATGGAGATCCCGACGTCATTAATAGTGCTCGCTGGCACCTTGAAAAAAATAATCTTACTCGTTGTGAGATTATTCATGGAGTAGTAGGGGTAAGCGATAATAGCAACACTATTATTTTTAACATCAATCCCTCAAACACACAATCTTCGATCAAGAAGTTTGCTGCAAACCATCCATTTCCTTTAAAGGGAAAAGTAAAAGAGGAGTGGGTACCTTCTCTTACACTCTNNCTCCAAGGAATGGAAGTCACGCTTTGGAGAAACTCCCATCGATCTTTTAAAAATCGATATTGAAGGAGCAGAATTGGAATTTCTTAAAAAAGAAATAGACTTTATCACTTCTAAAGTTCGGAGGATTGTATGTGAGTGGCACGAGTGGCATGTGACTCTTTCCGAAATCAAAGGATATTTGGAAAGTAAAAATTTTGTGATGGGTCTTATACTTGAGAAAGATGAAAAAGGAGGGGTTGTTATTTTTGATAATGAAATGTGTTCTGTCTCATAAATAAAAATCTAAACTGGTAAAACAATCGGTTTCTGAGCTGCCAAAGTTCTAGAGTCACTGAACACAATTTTCAGACTTCCTATAAGAATATCAAATCGCCATGCATGCCATCCTAGCTTTTCACAATTTCTCATGAGCACTAGCACCACAGATTTCCTCATCATTGGAGGTGGCATTATAGGTGTTAGCATAGCACGAGAGTTACGCAGGGTATATCCCGGCTCAACGGTCACACTTCTTGAAAAAGAAGCCAAACTTGGACTCCATGCAAGTGGACGCAACAGCGGGGTTCTGCACGCCGGCTTTTATTATAGTGCTGATTCGTTAAAAGCCCGTTTCACCCGCGATGGCAATCTGGCGCTCAGCGACTATTGCGCGGCGCGGGGTATCCCACTTAATAAATGTGGCAAATTGGTCGTGGCGCACTCGGAGGCTGATCATCCTCAGATGGATGAATTACTGCGCCGGGGGCAATTAAACAATGTACCATTGGAGAGCATCACGGAGGAGGACGCCCTCAAGATCGAGCCGAGGGTCAAAACCTGCGAACGGGCTATTTTTTCTCCTACCACCGCGACTGCCGATCCTCTGGCTGTCCTGGGTGCCATGAAGGAGGATGCGCTTACGGAAGGGGTGAAGTTTTCTTTGGGTACGGCATTTAAAACAGGAGTCAGGAATCACATCACGACTCTCCAAGGAAATTGGAGTGCCGGTTATGTGCTCAATGCGGCGGGGCTCCATGCAGATAGCATTGCTAGACAATTCGGATTCTCAGAGCATTATCGGATTATCCCTTTCAAGGGACTCTACCTTTACAGCGATGAAGCTCCTGGTTCCTTCAGGACCAATATCTATCCCGTTCCGGATCTCCGCAATCCGTTTCTGGGTGTCCATTTCACCGTGACAGTAGATGGGCAGGCGAAGATCGGGCCGACAGCTATCCCGGCATTCTGGCGGGAACAGTATCACGGGATGGAAAATTTTGAGCCGGTGGATTGTATTCAGACCCTCTGGAGAGAGCTGGGGCTCATTTTTTTTGCTGGCTTTGATTTCAAGCGACTCGCCGCCCAAGAGCTGGCGAAATACAACCGTCGACACCTCGTTTNNGGGCAGGCATTCGCGCCCAATTGATGGATTTGCGAACGCGCAAGCTCGAAATGGATTTTATTCTGGAGGGGGATGAACATTCGCTTCATGTCCTCAATGCCGTCTCTCCCGGCTGGACCTGTTCCATCCCGTTTGCGAAGCATGTAGTTTCACAGATTCCAATTTAAGGAAAGTTTTATCAAGGATGGTACAAGAAGCAGAATGCAACTTGCCTTGATCCACTTTGTGCTGATACAAAC
>PLEQ01000302.1:182-10663 GCA_003136475.1 Deltaproteobacteria bacterium | reverse complement strand
CCGGTGTACTTGGATCACATCATCGTTGCCGATCCCCGGCGCTCTTCAACGGCTATGTATATGAATCTCATCATGTTAGAAGCCCTAGGCTGGGAAAAAGGCTGGCACCTGCTCTTTGCACTAGCGGGTAACACGCGCAGCTTTTCGCAATCCAGTAGTGAGCCGATAAAAGCGGTGGTGGCGGGAGATGCCGCAATTGCACCGGCTATCGATTACTACGCAGCCTCTAAAATCAATGAGCTCGGAGACAGTAAACTTGGGTTTACTCTGCCGGTCAGCGAAACGGTCTTCAATAGTGACCCGGTCGGTATTTTGACCGGCGCTCCACACCTTCTGCCAGCCGAACGTTTCGTCGCCTATCTCTTGAGTGAAGAGGCGCAAAAAATCTTCATTCTGCCGAAGGGTGCCAAAGATGGCCCACGTTACAGCACCCTCGCACGGATCGGCGTCAACCCACGGGCTTACCAAAACCTAAATGGGCAGATCCCCATAGTCATGAACCTTTATGAATATCATGGAGAGCAGTTAAAAATTGCGTTCGACAAACTCGCGGCCTCGAAACGTCTCCTTGGCGACTTGATTGGTGCTCTTCATATTGATACACACTCCGAGTTGAAAAAAGCTTGGACTCAGGCGGTCAAAGCCGGCAAGGCTCACGAAGCCCTTGCGCAACTGGCTGCGCCACCGTTTTCCGAAAAGGAATTACCTTTCTTACTTGAAAAATGGGAAGATAATATTTTCCGCAATCGCAAGATCAATGAATGGATCTCTTACGCACAAGCCAAGTATAAAAAAAAACCTGAGTCGCCTAAGTCCTAAGGGCTTCCTTCCTGCGGTCTCGATTATTCTGCCTATCTACCGCAGTAAACTCTTCATCCCTGAGCTCGTGACAAACCTGTGGGGCCAAAGTTTTCAAGATTGGGAAGCGATCGTCGTCGACGACGGTTCGAATGATGGCAGTCTCGAATTGTTTCAGTCTTGTGCGCAAGCCGACTCCCGTTTTGCCTTTTTCCTCAAAAAACCAGAGGGCTTACCGGCAAAGAGTCGCAACCATGCTCTCGCTCAGGCGCGCGGAACGTGGTTCGCCTTCCTCGATGCCGATGACCTCTGGCATCCGCAAAAACTCCACCACCAAGTCGCTGGAATGCGGCAGTTTCCCAAGTCTTTGCTGAGCTACACGAAAGTTCTGAGTTTTGATGAGCAGCCACCGGCTTTTGCGGATCTGGGTACCGTACCCTATGTGGAACACTTTGCCTTTCGCTCTCTCGTGTTCAGAAATTTCCTCACCACCTCAGGAATTATGGTGCACAAGTCGGTTTTAAAACGCTTTGGTTTTTTTCCTGAGCAAGCGGAACTTCGTATTGCAGAAGACTACTTTTATTGGCTTAAACTCGCAGAGCAGGCACCCTTTTTGAAAATCGACGCGCCCCTTTGCCTCTATCGCTTCCATCCGCACAACATAAGTGCCGATCGAACCCAACTCGCAGTCGGTCTCCGTCAAATCGCCAAATACTGGCAAAGCCAAGCTCCCTTTTCCCTCGCAGCAAATGCCCTGCGCTTGCAAGCCGCTAAAACAGCTTTGGGTGTCAAACTGCGTAAGCTGATAGGCTAGCGCCTTCATGACTTAGATTGCAGATTTTCAATCCACTGACAAACATCCTCCGCATTAAAAGCTGAAATGCCTTGAGTGATCAAGAGGTCTGCACTATGGAACACAGGATTGAGCTCTTCGGAAAACAGCGTAGGAATGGCCACACAAAACATCGCTGCACTCTTGGCAGCTTGGACACCACGCCACGAATCTTCGATCACAAGACAGGCATGCGGCGCAGTATCTATGCGACGCGCAGCTTCCAGAAAAATAGCCGGATGGGGTTTGCCCAGCACCACTTCTTCGGTAGAGGTGAGCGAGTCAAAGTAAGGCGTGATGTGCGTCATCGCAAGGATCTCACGAATAACGGCAAGCGAAGAACCTGAGGCCAGCGCCAATTTAAAGCCAGCTGCCTTGAGTTTATCTAGAAAAATCTTCATTTCCGGAAACAGATGGGTCTTCTGTCGGGCAATTTCCATGTAGTAACGATCTTTCTCGGCAAGAAGATCGGCAATGGCATCCGGAATGTGGTAGCGCTTCTTCAAATCGACCAACATCTCGGAAGAACTCATACCAATGTATTGGTTCTTAAACGTCTCATCGAAGGGCACGTCCGGAAACCTGGCAAGTAATTTTCGGTCGGCTTCAAAATAATTGGGCTCACTATCGACTNNTATCGACCAAGGTTCCGTCGAGATCGAAAATTACCGCTTTTATGGTTTTGTCAGGTCTGAGAGTCTTCATTTGCTTCACCGCCTTTCCGTTGGGTTAGTCTCATATTTGACTTCCCTTGTCCAGCTAGGGCCTGCAGAGAATGCCTTGTTTCCGTCGTTTAAATCGATTAGTCTTTAGAAAACCCCATCGACAATTAACTTAAAAAGATCAGACAACGGATCTAAGANNCGACCTCTCGACTACGCTGCGCTGCGCTCGAGGTGACGGGTCAAGCAGATGTCACCCCTCCATCTCGAACTCCCCTGTCATCTCAAACCCCCCGACTGCGCTCGGGGCAGGCTCCGTGAGAGATCGCAGACTTAGCTCTTCTGTCATCACATTCGATCATCACATTCTATCTTTACTAAGAAGGTAACTTATGAATTCTAAACCCGTGCAAAACCCAGGCGGTCTCAAACACATTGTTGTTTTCTCGTTGCCCATGATCCTTTCCCAAGCGTGTGAAAGCCTCATGGTCTTTACGGATCGTTACTTACTTTCTCTGCACGATCCGACTGCGCCGTCAGCAGCGCAAGTGGGTGGCCTAACGGCCTTTCTCTTGTGGATTTTCGGAACGGGTCTACTCGGCTATACAAGCCCCCTCGTCGCACAGTTCACGGGAGCTGGGCAAGCTGACAAGGCTCGCTGCCTAGTTCCGCAGGTCTTTCTCATTGCCATACTGCTAGCGTGTCCCATTCTGCTGTGGGGGGAAAATTTCGGAGCCTTCTATTTTCACTTCCTCAAAATTCCAGCTGAGGAATATCCACTCGCTCTTCAGTATTTTTCACTCCTCAGCAAAGGCTGTTTTTTTGTCTTTATTAAAGTTGGAGTTGCCGGTTATTTCTCCGGCATTGGCCAAACACGCACGGTGATGTCGGTAAACTTGCTGGGGCTTTTTGTGAATATCCCGCTCAGCTATACCTTCATCAACGGAGCTCTGGGTCATGCGTGGTCGGGTGTCAAAGGTGCAGCGCTTGGCACCTTGATTGCGGAGGCTTTGATGGCTAGTGTCTTGACTTTGCTCTTCGTGAGAAATCATGCCAAGGGAATGCGCTGGCGTTTTCATCGCGAACTCTTGGGAAAACTTTTGTTTTACGGTGCGCCGACCGGTTTGGAATTTTTAATTCTGAGCACCGCTTTCAGTAGCTTTCTAACGCTGTTTCATTCTTACGGCCTAGCAACGGCCCAAGCCATAACGATCGTAATGAGTTGGGGCTGGCTGACCGTTTTGCCATTTTTTGGATTGGGCATCGGTATTTCAAGTCTGGTCGGACATGCTTTGGGTGAGGGCAATACGCAACTTGCAGAAAAACTGACGAAGTCCGGTATCTGGCTTGCGCTTGTGATAGTCGGCATCGCATCAATCGGATTTTTATTTTTTACCAAACTCATGATCGCAGTTTTTTCTGGCAGCCCAGGCCATTCGGTGAATAGTTTAGCCATCACTATGCTTCGCACACTTCCGCTTTACTGTCTCTTTGATGCACTGTCGTTTGTGCTTGCTGCATCGTTGCGGGCGGCTGGCGACACACGATTTTGCTTAAAGGTTGGCTTCATTGCGCACTGGACGTGTTTGGTGATTTGTTATTTTGGGATTTTTTATGGCAATTTCTCAGCGCTGTCGATTTGGGGCTTATTTATTTTCACCTTGTTTGGGCAGGCGTTTGCAAACGGCTATCGCTATGTCCAAGGTTCGTGGAAAAAACTAGACCTTGTGTCCTTTCCTCGCTGATGTCTCTTCAAAAGATCCTGCGGAGAGACTAAGAGGCGACCCCTCGACAAAACTCGGGGTGACGAGTGCCTCGACTGAAACTAGCGCAATACAACTGAGTCCGGCAGCATAGTGAGTATTTTTTCCTTGGGGGAGTGAAGAACCCAACGCGAAAGGACTTGCAACCACGGCAGACGGGCTAGGCCTGTCGGTGCTTGCGAAGACAATTCCGACGCCAGACAGGACTTCAATCCACCTTTTTTTAGACATTGGTGCAAGGAGTTCGTAGGCGCTTCGTAATGCAAGACAGGATACTCCTTGGTAACGTCGAGCTTAGCCACTTGCTTGGCCGCATGAAACGCCTCGCTTAGACCACCGATCTCATCGACAAGACCGAGCTCTTTAGCTTGAAGTCCGGTCCAGACGCGACCTTGGGCCACAGCATCGATCTGGGCAAAGGTTTTTTTTCTGCCAGTGGCCACACGATTGATAAAAGTTTCGTAGGTGGAACGAATCTGCTTATCGAGGAGCGTGCGATCCTCTTCGGAAAGGTGCGAACCATGATTCAAAAGATTGCGGCGATCCGTCCCTGAAATCAGATGAAAGCTCACCCCGTACTTGTTGCGAAATTCTTCGAAGTTCGGAATGAGTCCGATCACACCAATCGACCCCGTAATGGTCATGGGTTGCGCCAAAATTTTAGCAGCAGGTGCTGCCATATAATAGCCCCCCGAGGCGGCATAGGCCCCCATCGAGACCACGACGGGCTTGGTTTCGCTCAGCCGACGCACGCTGTCCCACAGCAAATCCGCGACTAATGCCGAGCCACCAGGACTGTCGATACGCAACACGACGGCTTTTACGTCCTCTTCTTCACGCGCCCATTTCAATTCCTCTTGAATCGCATCGAAATCAAATGTCGACTTTTCAAGCATCTCCGAATGCTCGATGAACATTTCGCCGACAACTTCGATCAACGCGATCCCTTCATTGTTAGTTTGAAAGACTCTTGCTGCCACCCCTTTGCGAGCTGCTGGCGCATGATAGTCGGCGAAACTCACCAGTTTGGCGGTTTTTTCGAAGCTCTCTTCGAAGGCTTCCTGATAAGAGAGGGCATCTACCAGTTTTTCGGCATGAGCTTCCTTTGCGGTATAAAGGGAACGACGCAGCCAAGCGTCAGCCTTAGAAGGGTCCGTCTTACGACCCTGCGCAATATCCGCCACCATAAATTGCCGCAAACTGGCTTCGACTGCAGCATAAGCTTTTTGAGTTTCAGACGAGGGCTCGTTCAAGACGAGGGGCTCGAACGCAGATTTAAATTGACCAGCGCGGATCACGTCGAAACCCACTCCGAGTTTGCGAAAAAGATCGCCAGCATAAATGAGCTCAAACANNCTTATTGTCGAGGTCCGAACTCCAAAATTCAACCCGCTTGCCCGAGCTTTTGAAATCGACAAGAGCTTTACGGAACTCACCAAACTCGGCGAGCGAGCCAAGCAGGGAGCTGAATTCTAGCACCAAGCCCTGGACCTGAGGATCTGTTTTGGCATGCTTTAGGGTGTCCTTTAGGTAAGGCACATAGTACTCATGCTCCTCACCTTTTAAAAAGCGCATAAAGTAAGCCCGATACGACTGCATGTCCGGCGCTTTGGTTAGCAAAGCACCGTCCAATTTGAGTTTGAGAACGATCTGTTCTTCCGGGCCATAGTCCGGGCTCTCAAAACTCATTTCATTAAATTTTACGCAAAAAAGCACCAAGCCAGCGATGACCAGGAAGCCGACTATGAAAATAAAACCTCGCACAAAGCGATAGAGACTCACGATAAAACGAACGATGGGATTCTGACTCATGAAAATTCCTTTAGCTGGACTGTATCAAACTTAGCCCCCGTAGTTCCTTCTCTTGCTAAGGGACCGGATCCCTGGCTTAGAGGCTAGCGCACTTTTGCGTCCTAAAAAAGTGTATTCCTAGTCATTCTTGTTGGAGACTCCGAAATGCCGCTCGTTGACGCGCACAGGCAAAAGTGCTATTCGATTAGAAATCTTCAAAACTCGGAGCTTTCTCATGAAGGTGATTTGGAAAAGACCTGACGGATTTCACGAAGCTTCTCCCTCTNNCCCTCTGATTATGTTGTCGTCGAGGTCTCTGCAAATATAAGAATTTGGCTGCATAAACGCGACCAGGAAAATTATCCGTTTCGCGTATCTGGCGGGTGGCAAGATGAGACCGCATCTCAAAAATTAAACCGCTTCGTCAACCTGATTCATAAACCTACTCCAGATTGGGTGCTTTTTCTCACGGAGCTCTTTAATCACTCCGATACCGACAGTCCCCAGAACTTTCTCAAACGCGAGGTCGAGTGGCTGAACGAACTCGGTCGCAACCTTAAAGGTGATACTTGGGAAGTTGAAATTATGAGCGATACGCTTAAGGAATTAAAAAATAAAATCGAGCACTCCGCTTCGGAATTCCTAAAAAACATCCATTAAAGACAAAGGAAGGCATGAGTGTGGAAACGTGTTCTTCTCTTTTGGCTTAGCGCTATGCTCACATCCTGCAATTCACTTTTCTACCAACCTGATGCTGTGGTCTATGCAACTCCGGATAAGGTTGGCATTGCCTATGACGCGATAGCGATACCTCTCGAAGACACGAGCTTCCTGAGTGCCTGGCACTTAAAGAGCCCAACTCAGCCGGCACGCGGACTGATTTTGCACTTTCATGGCAATGGTCAGAATATGACGGCGCATTTTTTCTATACGGCTTGGCTGACCCAACTAGGTTTTGATGTGCTGAGCTTCGACTACCGAGGCTATGGGGCCTCATCTGGTAAGNNATACGGTCGCAGATGGGCGTGCCGCGATCCGCTTTGCGAGCACACTCAACCCACAAATTGTGATTATCGCCCAAAGCCTCGGCGGCGCCGTTGCGGTACCCGCGCTCGCACTGGAAGCTACAAAACAGGTCCGCGCAGTCGTCCTTGAAAGCAGTTTTTTTTCCTACCGCCATCTCGCGCAAGCTAAACTCAATCAGTTCTGGTTAACTTGGCCCTGCCAGTGGCCGCTCTCGTTTTTAGTGTCGGACACACTTAGCCCTAAAGACTTTGCATCGACATGGAACTATCCAACACTCGTGCTCCACGGTGACAACGATCCTGTCGTCCCTCTCTCGGAAGGACAAAGTCTCTACGCGCTCTTCAATGCCAAGACAACTGAGTTCTGGGTGCTCCCGTCTTATGGACACACACAAGCGCTCGTGATCGATAAACAGAACATCTATCCGGAAAAAATTGCACTTTGGATCGGTCAGCATGTCGATCATCAGCCGGTTTTTTTCGAACGTGTTGAAACTTGGGTTGAGCACTTAATGAAAATTCATAAATAGTCATCTTGTCAAAGGTGACCACTGGTCTCATAATACCGATATCGTCGTGAACTTATAAGGAATTAGCCATGAAGCGAATCCGTTTTTGCCTTGTTGTTTCCTGCTTGTTTGCTGGCAGTCTGGCGCAAGCCACTCCCTACGGTATGGGAGGCTGTGGTCTCGGTTCATTGATATTTGAAAAAAATGACTGGACGCAAATTCTAGCAGCGACGACCAACGACTCCACCTTTAGTCAGGGCTTTGGGATATCGTCAGGCACCTCCAACTGCCTGCCACCTGAAAAATCGCAAACCATTGCGCACCAAGAAGACTTCATCATCCATAATCTGGACACCCTTTCTCGCGAAATGGCGCAAGGCCAAGGCCAAAGCATCCGTTCACTCGCAGCAACATTTCACTGTTCAAATGATGCGCTTCCCGTTTTCTCTTCACACATGCGCGACTCCTATCCCAAGATTTTTAGTGCGCCGGGCGCCATCGCGATTTTAAATGCCATCAAGGAAGAAGTGAAAACTCACGAGGATCTTGCCAGCTCATGTCCATTAGCTTTGATTTAATAAACATAGGGAAGAGGAGACGATCATGCAAAAAGGGATCTTAGCAGGAATTCTTCTTATCGGCCTTAGCGCCTCATCTGCACTCTTGGCACACGAAAAAAAGAAACATGCCCATTATGAAGAACCTTATGGCATGGCTGGTTGTGGGATGTGGACCTATGCGATTAGCGACAAAAGCCAAGGAGCACAGCTCGGAGTGTGGGCACTGAACACTTTGATATTCGATGGCTCCCAAACTTCGGCGATCAGCACGGGAACTTCCAATTGCGTTGCGGCTCGCCCCAAGATGGCCGCGGTTGAGCAGAAAGTTTTCATAAGTGCCAATCTCGTCCCCCCGAGCGCCGAAGCTGCGCAAGGTACGGGTGAAACCTTGCATGCTCTTGCGGAAATTTTTGGCTGCTCGGATAAAGCTGGCTTTAATAAGCTAAGTCAGAAACATTATGAAAAAATATTCAAGGTGAATGAACCCGAAGCTGTGCTCCAAAACTACCATAACGTTATCAAATCTGATGCTAAGATCGCTAGCCAGTGTTCACGTATAAGCTAGGGTGCGCTTGGCTCCTCGTTAGCGTTGTTCTCGGGTTCCAGTCGGTCGCTATGGCTTTTTCGGCAGCAGACTCTGAACGCGTCACATTCAATCTGCAAAAAGCTGCGAATCTCCATTTAGCAAACAAGAAAATCTGGCAACGCCTGCTTTTTTTTGACGAACGCTTTGGTGGTCGCCATAAAAGTTTAGTTGCAGATCCGCAGTACTTTCTTTCGCCGCAAGGGCGCACGCAGCCCGCTAAGGAATTGGAAGCCACCATTCGGGCCTTTCTCAACCAGACCCAGGTCGAACGCGAAGGTCAATTCTATGCTCCGTCCTGCGTTTGGCCATCCCGTTATGCCTGGCTCGCCAAGGAACTCGGCTTCAAAGAGCAGGGCATCCAGGCTCCTGCCTGTCCCAAACTTGAAGAGTTTTTGACTTACGCGCGCTACGGGAAAATTTCACTGGTTTTTTCCAACTACTTTCTTAACAGTCCTGCCTCGATGTTCGGTCACACATTTTTTCGCATGCACAAAAGAGTTGATGCCACTTCCCCTATGCAAGCTGACCTCTTGGATGACATTGTGAATTTTTCCGCTTTCATCTACGATATGGGTTCTCCCCTCTACCCGCTCAAAGGCCTGTTCGGGGTTTACCAAGGTAAATTTGCCATGGTGCCCTATTACATAAAGATTCAAGAATATAATAACCTCGAAAGCCGTGACCTGTGGGAGTACGAACTCAAACTGACACAGGAGCAAATCGACTTCATAGTCTTGCGTCTTTGGGAACTAGGTGGGACCTATCTCAAATATTACTACCTCGACGACAACTGTGCTTTTATCTTACTCACGCTCTTGGAAACCAGTGATGAGAAATTAGAGCTGACGAAAGATTTTGGGCTCTACGCTATTCCCTCCGACACCCTTAAAACGGTTGTCGATAAAAATCTAGTCAAGAATATTGTGTATCGTCCATCGAGCCTCTCCCGCTTTTTTGCTCGTTATGAGCAGCTCACGGGTTCTGAGAAAGCCATCATTCAAGGCATCCTTTCCGCAAAGGATAGAGGAGACCGCGTTACTCAAAAACTGGCGTTCTTTGATTCCAAGACCCAAGCACACGTTGCAGATACTTTGGTTGAATTTATCGACTACAAGGAAAAGAATATCGACCTCGAGAAGGTCGGACCCTATTCCGAGTTACGCCAGAAGATTCTTATCCAGCGTTCGAAAAATCGCGAGGCGCCTGCGAATATCAGCGCGTTTCGGGGTTCCTCACAACCGGAGCTCGGGCACCGCTCTTCGCTTTATGCGCTAGGCTTGGGCTATTCGACTCAGAACTTCGGATATATAGACTTACATTGGCGGCCGGCCTTGCACGACCTTTCGTCAGACAGTGCAGGCTATAGCGATGAGATGGCGATTGATTTTTTAAATGTCGACGCACGCGTCTATCAGCATTTTTTCGATGTTCACGAAATCAATTTCATCCGCATCCTCTCGCTAGCGCACGAGCGAGATCTGGTGGAGCCCTGGGCTTGGCATTTGAACCTAGCTTATAAAAATATCGAAAGTTTTTCGATCGACAAAAAAACGTTCTTTTTTGAAGGCGAGTTTGGCAAGGATTTTCTCATCGTTCCTGAGCAAAGGTTGTCTTTTTTCGCTCTGGTTGGCGCCGGTGCTGGAATTTTTTGGCAAACGGGCGTTTGGTTGGCTCCCAGTGTCCTACTGGGCCTAAAAACCGACCTGTCTGCCGGCCTCCGTTTGGTGAGTGACATGACCTATCGTTATGGTTTGCAGACCGAAAAAAACTATGCCTTTCAAAGTCTTGATTTCAGAACGGCGCTCACTCAAACGCTTAAAGAGGGGACTGAGCTACGGGGGCTGATCGAATACGGGCAAAGCTCACTCTGGAGCTATACGCTCAGCTTGAGTATCTATCACTGAAAAGCTATTTGGAAAGCCCTTCAACTTAGAGTCTATCCAAAAACTCTATCT
>PLEQ01000302.1:0-137 GCA_003136475.1 Deltaproteobacteria bacterium | reverse complement strand
GAGCTTTCTCCACTTTTCAAACAACTTCTAAGAAACAGAATATGTATCTCTATTATTTATGAGCAAAGGTATAGACGCCGTCCCAGTTGGGAGCCGGTGGAAGTCTTTTGTACTCTTCAATGCGTTTAAGGTAGAGT
>PLEQ01000004.1:1727-3097 GCA_003136475.1 Deltaproteobacteria bacterium | reverse complement strand
CCATATATCGAATAAATCTCTGCCCTTTCTTCTTTGATAAAGCGCCCTGAGTTTGGTGGCCAGCAATTCTTGATTGGCGACAATTAAATCTCCGCTTCAGCGACAATTAAAATTCCCTTCCGGCGACAATTAAAATTCCTCTCGGACGACAATTATAATTCCCTTCGCCGAAGTCATGATATCCTACATCTCCACAAAGGAGGATAGGATGATTTCAAAAATTCAATATCGGAGATTAAGTAAAATGATTAATGAAGGGAACTCACTTAAAGATGCATCTGCAAAGGCAGGCATTGATCCAAAGACAGCTAGGGGCTATTTAAAGGAAGATAATCCATTGGAGAATCCAGTTCATGATTGGAAAACAAGAAAAGATCCCTTTGAAGCAGTATGGGAAGAAATTAATAACATGTTGACTCTTCAACCCCGCCTGGAAGCTAAAACTATTTTTTTGTATCTATTAGACAAATATCCCGGTCAGTTTCAAGAAGGGCAATTAAGAAGCTTGCAAAGAAAAGTAAAAAAATGGAAAGGGCTTAAGGGTGAGCCAAAAGAGGTGTTTTTTGCTCAAATCCACAAACCTGGGGATCTTTGTTCCTCAGATTTCACACATATGAATGATCTTAAAGTCACAATCCTAGGACATCCTTTTCCCCATCTTGTATATCATTTTGTCCTTACGCATTCTAATTGGGAAAGTGTGACAATTTGTTTTTCCGAGAATCTAGAGAGTTTGAGTGAAGGTTTTCAAAATGCCCTATGGCAGGTTGGAGGATCTCCTCATCGTCATCGGACCGATCGATTAACTGCCGCAATGTCAAATTTTGCCAATCAACCAAAGTTTGGAGCCCGTTATAAGGCGCTTCTTGATCATTATGGTATAGAAGGGTGTAAAACCCAAGCGTCAAGCCCAAACGAAAATGGCGATGTAGAACAGTCTCATTACAGGCTTAAACGTGCTGTGGATCAAGCATTAATGTTGCGCAACTGTCGTGATTTTTCATCTGTAGGCGAATATCGAGTTTTTTNNAGCGAAATGCAGCAAGAAGTGAACGTTTCAAAGAAGATCAAGAATATCTTAATCAACTCCCTCGCCAACGCATTCAAGATGCCACTGTAGTATGGATGAGAGTTGGAAAAGGAAGCACGGTTCGCATCAAAGAAATTACATATTCCGTACCAAGTCGTTTGATAGGAGAAGAAGTAGAGATTAAGCTGTTAGGGAGTACATTAGAGTTATGGTATCAAGGTCAAAAAGTGGAAGAGTACCCACGTGTAGGAGGGGCTCACAAGGCTAGAATTGATTATCGGCACATAATAGATTGGTTAGTAAGAAAGCCAGGCGCATTTGAAAATTATCGTTATAAAGA
>PLEQ01000004.1:0-1716 GCA_003136475.1 Deltaproteobacteria bacterium | reverse complement strand
GGAAAAATTCTTAAGGATTTGATATGTAAAGAAAAATTGAGTTTAGAATCGGTTCTAGATGAGTTAGCTTCTCCAGAAAAAATTGTATCCCTGACAGATGTGAACGTATCAATGGTTGATTTAAATATTTATGATTTGGCTTTATTAGAAGGAGTAAATCAATGAATATATCAGAGCAATTAACTCAAGGATTAAAAAAACTGATGCTTCCTGTAATGAAAGGGGAATTCTCTGATCAAGCCGATAAGGCTAGAAAAGAAGAATGGGGCTACGAGGAATACCTGTTTGAGCTCGTGCAAAAAGAGTTAGAAATAAGAGAAAATAAACGGATGAATAAATGGTTAAAAGAATCGAATCTACCGATAGAAAAATCACTAGCAAATTTTGATTTAAGCCGCCTTCCAAAGGGAGTACAGCATCAATTCAATGCATTGCGTGATGGTAGGTTTTTGGAGAGAAAAGAAAATATTCTTTTGTTTGGCACCCCAGGCGGGGGAAAGACTCATCTAATGTGTGGATTAGCACAAGAGATGATAAGAAAGNNCCCATGCACAGCTCTTGTACAAGAGTTGTTGATCGCCAAGGGTGAGCTAAAACTAAATCGTTTTCTCAAAAAACTAACGAGCTATGGTCTTCTTGTTATAGATGAGATAGGTTATGTGCAGCAGACAAAAGAAGAAATGGAAGTTTTATTTACCCTATTGGCGGAATGTTACGAAACAACCAGTATATTGCTGACAAGCAATCTTCCTTTTTCAAAATGGGAGGGAATTTTCAAAGATGCAATGATGGCAGCAGCTGCAGTAGATAGATTGATTCATCATAGTGTCATATTAGAATTAAATATCACTAGCTATAGGTTGGAGAAATCTAAAAATAAAAAAAGATAGATCTGAGGAAAATTATGAGAAACAAATTAACAAAAGAAGCAATCCAAGAAAGCGGATCATTTTGGAGAAAAATAAGAGATTTTAAATTAACAGCGGAGGAGTTTGAAAGCGTGGAAGCATTAGAGGGGGCGATAGCCAAGTATGAGGACGAGATAATAGAATGCCAAAAGGAAATTAAAGACATTGAGAGGATAGCCAAAGCAAGATTAATCTAGTAATCTTACATGGAGAAAATATAGTGCATACCAAAATCAATATAACTTTTTCAGTAAAACAAGTTACATGATTTTCCAATGCGAGACGAGGACTTTTGCATCTGTTGCTATTCTTGCCTCTTAAGCAGATTCTAAGCTAGCTATACTTGCAAGAATCGCTTCAGATGCTTAAGTCCGTTCAAGAGAGTTAGTAAAATATAATTGAGGCTATAAAANNACATCAAGAGAAAAATGCGAGATTGTGATCAAGATTTTCTAGGCCTAATGTTTTTCCTCAAAATACTGATCGCAAAGGTCAACACTGGTTAAAATATATGGGGGCATAACGAACCAACACCATTTATGCACAACATAGAGAGGTGAAGGTCGAAATACGACGAAGGGAATTATAATTGTCGTCGGAAGGGAAAAATAATTGTCGTCGAGATGGAGAAAAAATTTGTCGTCGAAGGGAAAAATAATTGACGCTAATCATTAAGACAGCGTCAGCTTGAATAAATGAAAAGGCTTGTGTATGCAAGATATCAGGATCACAAACTACCGAAGCGTACTTATGCCTTTCCTTGATTCGCGTGGCTTGCTCTAATTTTTTTATTCGCTTTTCAATAGAC
>PLEQ01000290.1 GCA_003136475.1 Deltaproteobacteria bacterium | reverse complement strand
AGCTTGATCTGTCCCCTCTTCTTCTGTGTTTTCATCATCAGTTTGATCTGTTTCGTCTTCTTCTGTGATTTCATCATTAGTTTGGTCTGCCTCTTCCTCATCAGAAAAGTCATTACCCTTTTCATTGCTATTATCAGCTAGTGAGTCGTCTGCAAGTTCATAGATGTGTTCATTAGCTTCTATCACCATATCACTATTTGCACACAAGCTATAGCAAGTCAGAGTGCCGATTACGAAAAATAGATTTTTCATCATTTCATTTCCCTTTAAAAAAGAGGTTCATTTTCTTGTCATTAACCGTAGGCANNTTTAGTCCAAGGAATCTTTGCTATGTCGGAACTCTCACGATTCATCGGTTTTTTCGCATTGTTCTTCTCTTTCCTATCCCAGGCTTGGGCCACGTTACCCCGTTCTTTTAGGTCATCTCCACCTTTATCAGATTCAAGCTGTTCCTCTACTTCCTCATCGTTGGGACACTTTTATTTAGATGCGGCAGTTGGAGCTAGCTTTGCAAAATTAGAGAAGCGCCGGCCAAAAATTTCCTACGAAAGCGGCGTTTTGATCACCGATACATACCCNNCCGCTATAGCGCTTGGCGTTGGTGCTTATTTCACCCCGCTGGACTATCATTTCAAAGGCCGCGTAATCGAGACTGCTGCTGGCTCCCCTAGCAGCACGCTTTATCGCTATAAGTATAAGATCGACAGCACGCGCTCCATGGTTGAAATGCAACTCACTTGGATGCTGCGTTACCTTTATCCGTTTATTAACGTTGGCATAGGCGCTGCTTGGAACAGAGCAAAAAGTTATAAGGAAAAGGCTGTCAGCAGTTCTGGTTATACCCCTCTGCATCCCTTTCACTCACATACAAATCTCAATTTTGCCTATCAGGCAGGTGGGGGTGTAAACGTTGCTTTCAATTGGTGCAATCTGTCGGGTTTNNTCTGTGGGATACCATTATGTGCATTCTGGCAAGACCTCATTTGGCACGCGAGGTTCAGCTTACCCCCATCAGCTCCATACCGGTACATTGAGTTCAAATGATGTCTATTTTGCTTACACCCATTTGTTTTAAAGAAAGGAGAATCGTGTGAAACTTTCGAGCAGAAAATTTTTGGGGATCCTTTTCTTATTTTCCCCACTCAAGATGTTTGCGCATCTCATTTCTATCAATACAATAACACCGGTTCCCTCATCCGTTTCAGAATATTCCATTCATACAGCCAGTTATACCGTGACGAATATTTCATCGGAAGCCATTGTAATTCCCGTAGATCAAAGCAAATTTTCAAGCACAAGTGGCTTATCCGTCTTGTCGAGCAACNNGCAACCCACTTCGGCTCAAAACATCTCAACCGCACTAAAAGTATGGGCCCAACCTACGCTGGATGCTGTCCAGGTTCCAATCAATGTGACTGTCACACCCGTTGAGACTTACGATGTCATCGTCATCGGAGCCGGCATTGCGGGCTTGGAAGCCGCATCCGTATTACAAGCAAATAATAGGAATGTGTTGGTATTAGAGGCCCGAAATAGAACAGGCGGTAGAATTCAAACGACGACAANNNNATGTTCCACTTTTTTTAAAGAAATGTCTATGCTGCTTCCGAAAAGACCCCTTTAAACCCCCGATAGGACATGTGTTTCTCAGATTTTCCTAATGACATCGTCATTTCTAATGATTTTTTGACTTTTTCGTACTCTTCTTGAGGTTGGGGGGATTTAAAAATGGAGGTTATTAAATTGAACATGATCTGCAGACGACTTTTCTCGGTCAGGCTTCCGATGGTATGCAAAGGAAGTTTGTTCTCTATACAAGGCCTTTGAGCTTCGTGGAAGAAGAAAGAATGGTCAAGCAACAGGCTCAGAATCACGCATCTGCTAGATCCCTCAACACCTTGTTGCTTGGCCAAATTGCTCCATGCCTCGAAAGTTTTCCAGTCTTGAAAGAAAACCTCTATCAACCAACGTAAAGTATACGCTTGAATAATATCGATATGCTGCCATGTCATATCGGATGCAATTATATAACGGAATTCTTTTTGGTTCTCATATTTTATTGCTATTACCGTTCTTTTCTCTCTATGAGAAGCAACCCAAAGTTTTTGAGCGCACATAACAATAATTTCTTCTTTACCACCGCGAATAGCAATCCTTCTATGAGAAGTGTATTCTCCTTCAAAATGCTTCTGCACTTCAACCAACAAACCTCTCTTATTTCGAATAAGTTGATTGGAGCGGATTTGTGAAATAACCTGAACACCACCCTGCATTTCAGAGGCTTTTTTTACAAAATCAGCTGATCCATAAAAAGCATCAGCAAGAATGCATTTGATTTGTATTTCCGAATGATTTTTAAAAAAACGGCCTAATAAATCAAGGGCTATGTCCAGTTTGCTTCGATATTTTTTGTTTTTTTCAGGCTGTGGTGGACGGCCGTCTTTGGGAACATGTAGCTTCTTTAATTGACGATTTTTATCTTTCCATTCTACTAACACAGGATCAGGTTCATAAAATGAAAATCCGACAGGAAAAGTGATGGTATCTGTAACCAAAAGAAGAAAAATCAGATTTTGGCCGTTATAGTATCCGTCATTTTTCTTATCTTTGATTCTATGAGCATAAGCTATGTGGGTAGTGTTTTTGGATCTCTCGTGATCCGAATCATCAATGACAAGAACTCCTTCCTTTATGTTATAGCGAGAAATTATAAGTTTTATGCTTGCAAGGAGCAAAAGATTCCAGGGGATTTGGCTCCACTTTAGCATTTTTGATAGAGCTGAATCTGAGTATTTCCCGCTACTCCACCGTTCCCACGCNNCTTTCCAATTGACTGTATTCGTAAAGACCATGGCTGTTAAGCAGAATCCAAGCCAGGCTTTTTGAGTTTTCGTCAAACGACCTCCTACAGCATTTAACGATTGGCTCAATAAATCAATATACGATTCCACAAAATCTAAAGCTTCAGACAGCATAATTCGCTCGCAAATTACAACTAATTAAAGCTAAGTATCTTACGTATTTTTAGGATAAATGACAAGACTTTTCTTTAAAAAAAGTGGAACAT
>PLEQ01000422.1 GCA_003136475.1 Deltaproteobacteria bacterium | reverse complement strand
TCACGAATCTCTACCAGTTGTTGCAGGTATTTCTTTAGACCTCCTCGTGAATGTCGGTAAATTTTTGTGGAAAATTATTCAAGAAGGTAAACCAACTATTGATTTAAAGACAGATTTTGCAAGCGCTCTACCGCAAGGTACCCTCACTTGGCACAATTTGCATAATTGGCAAGCGCCTCAATCACGCTCGTATGGCGTCTCTTATAAGAATGGCCTAGGCAGCGAGATCGTCAGGTTCAACTATCGCATCAACTACACCTATGGTGGACGCTACGAAGGGAAGGGTCGTTACCTCACCAATGTTGCGGTGATTCCTTCGGAAATCAAAGTCTGGTGGGGATACAACCTGACAGCCAAGGTGCATGTCCATCAGCTCATCAACACCGGCACTAAGGAAGATCCTATTGCTGGCATGCAGTTGGTTCTAAGTTGGAAAACGGGATCTATTCTGGTTCGTCATGAAGGTTCGACATCTTACTCTATAGGTGGTGATGGCGCCTTTACACATTTTGAAGATTAGGAAAAGCCTATTCGACAGTAAAATCATCTAACAATTTAACTCACTTCTTCCAAAATGGTTTTTCTACTAAGTGCCTCAAGAAAATCGCTCCTACCAATAGACTGATCAAATACCCATAAAATGGCGGAGCATCGTGAGCTAACCATGTGCGAACAATGCGTTTGTAAAATAATTGGCCAAGAGCTCCATGCAAGACATAGATACAGAAACTCAAATTGCCTAAGTAAACAAAGAAAGACTTACTCAGTATTTTACTGACGGAACTTGTCTCAAAACTCAAGAAATAGATCCATACCAGGAAAAGCGGCATAAAAAAGCTGCGAGATAGAAGCTCATTAACCGGGAACCAAAGACGTAAAACGACGATTCCCAAAAGCACTGCACCGACAGTCCAGACATAAAAAGACGATAAGCGCGAAGCCAGCCTATTTTGCTTAAAAATATGCCCAGCCATGAGTCCAGCAAAAAACTCCAGACTATTAAAAAGTGGATGGAAACGAAAAAAATTGAAAACAGGCCAATTCAGATCANNTAAGCCGATTTTTTCTGTGTAGTAGATACGAATCAGCAGAAGCAGAGAAAAAATCAGTCCTATACCCGCTAGTAATTGCTTCCGCACCAACGGTTTTGTAATTCTATAACTTATGGGAAACAAGCAATTTGCAAAGACCCAAGCAGACAAAAACCAGGTTGGGCTATTCCACAATAGACCCCAATCCGCAGACCAGGCCTGTAGGAGGGTGAGCACAATGGCTGCATGTCCCGCGATGGCTAAGTTTCCCGAGCCAGCAGAGCGATCGATGAACACAAACATAGGTGCAAAGAGCACCAACACAAATAGATAGACCCAGTAGATACGAGATAACCGTTTTCTCATAAAAGTCAGAGTTTTCGGAAAAGCGGGACCCTTGTGACCAATGGCGAGGACAAAACCCGACAGCACAAAGAAACATCCAACGATCATATTGTGTTGCTTCAGCAATGCCAGGAGCCATCGATTCGACGTGCTAACTTGCACAAAATGCCCAAAGACAATGTACATGACTAGGAAAAAACGTATGCTTGTTAATGAACCAATCACTCGACTCTGCCCCTATCAAAAAAAAATTCCCTTGTCTGGTCACGCATCGAGAGTTCCTCCGTGAGCAGCTCGAGCCAAATAGCCATCCAGTTCAGAAATAAACAAAAAAATCCATCCCAACTGCCGCTTGGATGGGAATGGTTTTAACTTTGATCATCGCCTTGGTCAATAAGCTTGAGGAGGATATGTGACAGACGAAGATCTTGAGAAGAGGGCTTAGATAGCTCCGAATCCATCAGGAGCAATCTAAGCTTTAGGTTCTATGAGCGTTTTTTGGCGGTCAATATAAAGTCAGCCTGATCAAGTTGACTACGGATCTCAGGTGCTGATTCCGTTAGAAGCAGCTTAACTTTATTGACGTAATAGCGATTTAAAAGATCCCCNNACCCAGCCCTTGCGGCTACAAGCCTTGAGAGAACCTGAATTGAACGCTGCAGCAGCTTTAAAGATGTGTCCATCATGACGGTCGATTTGCTCACGCAGGTAATAAGCAGCTGCTAGAGCATTGACTTTCGGACCAAAGAGTTTGCAAGTGTCAGCATTACGTTCCAGAGTACGAAAGTCACGATTACACTTGCGATCTCGACCCACATACTTCTCTGCAGTTTTACGCAAGACCTGGCACATGCCATAAGCGTGGTTTTCCTTACCACCATCGTTAAAAACAAAGGCATCGACGCGCAGATCGCTTTCGGTAATACAAATAGCTCGTAAAAGGTCGGCGGGTATACCTGCCTTTTGCGCGGCTTCGATTATCGCTGTCTCAATATAGGCTCTCGATGGCTTGGCTTGCGATTTTCCAGCAGAGGCTTTGGCACCATAGAGATTCGATTGAAGAGCAAGCATTGTAATAAAATACAGGACGATTTTATTAGAAATATTTTTGTATATATTCATTTTAACCTCCTAAGGCTAACAAGCCATAGAATGCATAAACAATGCCATATCGATTAAAAATTGTGACTTTCTGTAAAATCAATGGCTTATGATTTTTAAGATAGTGATTTGCTGCACACTTTGACTAATCCTTGATCNNGAGTTCAATTTTGCGATTTGAATCGGAAAGAAAGGGATAATAATGAGGCGTTTGGCAGTCTTTTTGATGTGCGTCTGGTCTAGCTTGAGCTTTGCAGGAGAACGGGTAAAGGTAGCCATATCTTCCAAATGGGAAAAAGAGCAGCTGGTACTAAGTTTTAAAGTATCGCCATTAGATAAACTTCATAAACTTAACCTCGAAGCACCTTGGCGCTTAAAATTAGGCGAGCAGCTATCGAAGTCCTTTGCCAAAACGACCTATACGCAGGCGGATTTTAAAAAAGATGNNTCGCTATGCAATTCTCAGCCAAGTATCCGCCGACAAGGACTTACTCAAAACGATTCCTTACGAACTGACCGCGTACACCTGCACCAAAGATGGGTCTCAGTGTTTTCATGAATTCCTCAAAGGGGACTATCATGTTGAAAATATTCCAAATTCAAGTAACAAAAATCTGAAACGGTAACGAAAGTTTACCGCATGTCTCGACCTCAAACGCTGCTAAGCCTTGGTGCTCTAGTAAATCTACTTTTGGCATGTCGCTTGCTTTATACACACCAGAACCCAATCAGTACCAGCAGTTACCGACACGGCCCCTCCCGGGGCGGCGAATCAGGAATCTTTCGGCTTTTTTCGAAAAGCGCTTCGAGATGGTGACCGAGTTCCGAAAATTTGGTTTGCAAATATTTGCGGTTATGCGGATTGGGAACACTCAATGAGGGGATCAATTCCGTGACAACAATTCCCTGGCTCTCAAGTGCCACAACCTTTGCGGGATTATTGGTATTCAGCCGCACTTGGCTGATTTGTAAAGCTTTTAGAATCTGAACGGCAACTGAAAAAGTCCGTAGATCATCTGGAAAACCCAGGGCGTGATTTGCTTCCAAAGTATCCATACCCGCGCTGTCCTGGAGCTGATAGGCCCGAATTTTGTTCCCTAAGCCGATACCTCGACCCTCGTGATTGCGCAGATAAATCACGAGGCCTCGCTCTTCCGCCATAATAGTTTCTAAAGCAAGGTCGAGTTGCGACTTACAATCGCAACGCAAGGAACCTAAAACCTCACCGGTAAAGCACTCGGAATGGACACGTAAAAAAGGTGGAGTCCCCTCGTTCAGCTGACCTTTGGCAATCACCAGATGCTCGGTTAGGTCAGGCAGACTGCGGTAGACAAGAACATTAAAGAGGCCTATCGCTAGCGGCAGCTGAGCCTCTGCGTAACGCTCGACTTCTATAGCTAAGGCTTCGTTATTCAAACCAGTTATGGCAGCTTTCATAGTTGCTAAATTGTCCTTCGTTAAAGTTCCTTACCTGAATAGTATGGAAGTCTCTGTGCTGTAAACCTTAATCTCTGGCTAAAGCGAGGCCGTCAAAATAGTGGGAGTTGCCAAAATGACTGCCAAAGATGCGTGGAACCCAGATCAGTATGCGCGATTCAAACAAGAACGCGAGCGCCCTTTCTATGACCTTTTAAAGATAATCCAGATCCCAATCACTTCAGCAGTGGATCTCGGTTGCGGTATTGGCGAACTTTCCCTGGTACTGCATAAGAACCTCCAAATTCAAATGACTCTCGGCATCGACAGCTCACCAGCCATGCTGGCAAACGCATTCCGCCTCCAAGCTAGCGGGATAACGTTTAAGGCTCAACGGATTGAAGATTGGCAGAGCCAGACTGGCCTCGACCTTATTTTTTCCAATGCTGCACTCCAATGGGTGCCCAATCACCCATCGCTACTGGCGCGCTGCGTGCAGACCTTAAATCCGGGGGGGCAACTCGCCATCCAAATGCCCTATAACCAAGATCATCGGACCCATACTCTTGCTGCAGAGCTCGGTCGGGAATCGCCTTTTGTTGAAGCTCTGCAAGCTTATCAGCATACCTTTCACATCCTCACGATCGAAGACTATGCCAAACTATTTAACGAGTTAGGACTTATTCAAAATAATGTGATCGTAAAAGTCTATGGTCACCCCATGCCGTCGAGTCTCGATCTGATTGAATGGGTGAAAGGCACCCTCCTTACAGCCTATAAGTCACGACTGCCTGAAAAGATTTATGAACAGTTTCTTGCTGAATATTCGCGACGTTTGATCGCTGAGCTCGGTACCCATAAACCGTATTTCTATCCCTTCAAACGCATTTTTCTATGGGCTATTCGCACCTAGTAAACAATGCTTATTTGACATCCCATTCTAAAAAGACTAAGCCCTAATCTACAAAAACCTAAGCGAAACGAGGTAAGCTTTGAAAAAGAACATTTTACTAATACTACTCCTGTTTTTTGCAAACACGACCTTTGCCAATAATAAGAATACAGACACGGATGGCCCAGAGGTTCAGACCTCTTCACTAAACAATTCTTTCGATTTCTCTGGCCTGATCTCTAAAGTACTAGGCGAAAACATGGGACTTGAAGGCAATTTGCTCGACAACAAAATGACTCTTGCAATAACCGGGCTTTACTATGTTGCCATTTTTGGGGTGCTCATGGGAGCTATCAGCAAAATGACCAATAGCCCCTGGTGCTATGTTCCCGGTTCTGTCATTCTTGGACTGTACGCAGGGTCTTTTCTCCCACTCGGTCTAATTCCTGCTTTTATTATGCATAGACATGCCTCTAAAGCACCCATCGTAGGTAGCATCATCAATTTTAGTACTTATGTGGTTCACAGCGCAATCGCAGTAGCAGGCACGGCCTATGTAGCTTACACAACTCCCATAACTATGAAAGAAGCTAAAAAAATTGGCACGGGTTTGAGGCTCACTTACGAAGGTTTTTCGGAGCTCAGTATATGCAAACGCATTTCCGAGCTCGCTTATTTTTCCATAAGCAATGCCCCTGAATATTTCAACTTGCTTAAAGAGCGCTGCACTGCGTTGTTGTCTACAGTACAGAAGCAAACCCCGTCAGAAGAACTCTAAGCATGCATTTCCCTTCCTCTTAAATGTTAGCTCAATGAATTTTTGGAAAGCGCTCATGAAGACTAAAAAATGAGTGCTTTTCAATTTTAGTTCCTAAATCCAAATTATGGTTATGGTAAGTTAGTGAAGGATAAAATAAAAAGTGGAGTCGACACACAAAATGAAAAAAAGTACGGCCTCTGGTCTAAGCAGCGAAAAAGGTCCTGAAATTTTGCCAGGGTCTTTTTTATCCAGCTAATTTGATTATTTAATTCCATACAACTGGATTTCACTAGTGAACAGTAGTCCTAAGAGCCAGAGCGATCGCCTGTTCGTACATCTTTACTTCCGTTAATTTAAGCGCATATCTTCCCATGCTGAGCTTAATACCCAGTTCCCAGAAATTCGCTATTTTATAAAAGGATGCCAATCGCATGCCATAGCTGTGGAAAAGTATTTCTTCATATTGGTAGTAGAGAAGCCCCTCTAGGGAAGCTCTTCCAATGGAATATTGCATCCCGGACGCAAGTGCATAACCAGGAACCAAATTGAGCTTATTGGCAAACTTAGTTGCAAAAATATCCCCTTCCAGAACGATTGTCCAAGGCGATTCGGCAATGGGTTTCTTTATAGCAAGCCCAAATTCCGAAGCAAAACCGTAATAAGACCAGGTTATCTCGTCCGTTCCTTCAATAGAGGCATTTAACTTAAAAAAGCGACCCTTGGCATTCAAGGACGCATCTATATTGAGATCCCATAAAGAATAAACTCCTGAACTTTTGAGCACATTCTCCTGAGCTAGAGCATTGACAGCTATACAACCCACTAAGTTAAATATAAAGACTGTTAGAGCTAAGTTTCTGCTATACATAGAGTAGCCTTTTTTGATGGGCGAAGTTTGGTAAATTCTATAAATCTATACGTGATTTATCTAATCCAATACCTGGTTTAATTACAAAATGAAACATACTATTTTTATATTCTTAATCGTCTTGTTTTCGGGAAATTGTGGCAGAACAGCTGATCCTGGCTATGAGTTTTTACCTCTATTTCCTGGGCTTACAGGAATCCCACTCGCGTCCTTCAACCCGATTCGCGAAACTCGGGAACTAGTCGTTCCCAACCTTGTCGGTGCCTTTAATCCTGGATTATTTCAGTATGAAGATGGCTTTTTGCTTATGCCTCGCTTTTATGGCTATCAATCTACCGCAGCGCAAAATCAAATTGCCGTCATAAAACTGGATTCGAATTTCCTCCCAAGTGGCAAACTGCGAATATTAAATACCAAAATTGACGGTACATTTTCTTATATAGAAGACCCCCGCATATTTCGTTTTAAAAATGAACTTTGGGTCGCGGTCAGTGCAATTTCAAAATATGTGCGCAAGGGCACTCAGCAAATGTTTATCAGTAAACTTTCCATCTCTCCTGATGGGGTCGTGAGCGCAGCACCTTTTGTACATATCAAAACTCTTAACGATCCTGAGAATCTCTTGCAGAAAAACTGGTCACCTTTTGAATTCAACGGCGAATTGCATTTTGTGTATTCGATTCATCCTCATCGCATTGTGAAAGTGAATACAGAAACAGGAAATGCCAATGATGTTGCTTTGACACCAGGGTTTTCTTGGAAATTCGGATCCCCACGTGGTGGCAGTCCCATTGTCCCTTTTGGGAAAGATGAATTTCTAAGTATCTTCCACTCCTCCAAAGAGTACCAAATCCCAAGCGGGAAAATTATTCGCATCTATGTCATGGGTGCTTATACTTTTCAAAATACCCCACCCTTTCGCGTAACACGCTATACTGAAAAAATCATCGCTGATGATTCCTACTATGACGATAGCAACCATCGCATGATTATTTTTCCAAACGGAATTCATATTACGCACGACACAATTTTTGTTGTCTTAGGAAAAAATGATGACGGCATGATTCTATCTAAGATCGACCCGCAAGCCCTTCTACAAGGTATGACTCTTGTTAAGCAGCACGATTGAAGCCGCATTCTATTGAGTGACATGAGGAATGGCGTTAATCTTTCCGGTTATGGTAAGTTTAAGACCACAGAGAGGACTCACTGATAGTCTTCTCGCTGGCGGCCTTCATGAAATAAGCTAGCTTGGGGCAGATTGATTAATCAAGCCTGTGAGGTATGCATGTTGTTCGATCTATTCTTCAGCGTAGGTTCGCCAATTGGCCGAAAGCAATTGATCTTCGGCTATATTGTGTCGAGTGTTTTAATGTTCATCCCATTCATCCCTATCTTGCTTTTAAAAGCTTTTGTAAGGGAAGCAGGGTTTGGTATTACATTCTCATTTCTTCTATTTTTTCTAATTGTCGGAGTTGCTATTCTGTCTCTTAAAATTTCCTACTGCCTTATTTACAAGCGCTTGCTAGACATCTTCAACCTTTCGCAAGTTAACGTTTGGCTTGTCGTAGGCCTTGTCATCGCAGGTTTTTTTTCTTGGCCTCTTATACTTATCGTTTTAGCTATCATTCCAGGCGAGCTCTACTTCCAAGCACATCCTTGCGTATTCCGTTGAATCCGGT
>PLEQ01000052.1 GCA_003136475.1 Deltaproteobacteria bacterium | reverse complement strand
AAAAGCATGAATGGCTGCTAGCCGCTGGTTACGAGTGGCTAGACTGCATTGACGTTTTGACTCTATGTTGAGAAGGAATTCTTTTACTCCTTCTGGAGAGATATCTTCTATGGTCAGTTGATCAATGGACTTTTTATTTTTTTTGGCAGCTTCCGGGAGATACAAACGAAATGTGTCTCGATAACTTTGTTGCGTATTACGAGACAGGTTTTTCACATTGATCAAATATTCCAATAAAAACCGCTTGATCCACGGACTCACAAAATTTTGGTTATCCATATCTATCCTTTTCTTTTACATATTTTTCGAACTTTTTCCCAGCTTCTTGAAGGAGCTCATTTGTCATTGTTAAATACACCGAAGTCGCAGAAAGATACGTGTGCCCCATATAAACGGATAAAGCGGGCAAAAGATGTTGAACATCAGCATTTTGTTGATACCAGCTCGTCAGCCGATGAACAGCAAAAGTATGCCTGAGATCGTGAAGGCGGGGCTGATATTTCGCCCCATCTGTTCTACAAATTCCTGCCTTTTCTCGTATTCGCTCAAATGCAGATTCAACCGTGGCCAAATTTAATGACTTATTATGCCTTCCATAGAAGAATGAGGAGTCTCCTTCCTTTGGGAATCCCCGTTTATTTCTCCAACTCAGATATTCGTTTAGGATGCTTGCCAGTTGATCGCTAAAAGGAACCAGGCGGCCCTTATAAAATTTTGACTGTTTGATCGTCAGTACGTTCTGCGATAAATCAACGTCTTTCATGGTCAAAGACAAAGCCTCGCTCAAGCGTAATCCGGTTCCATAAAGCAGTAGCAAAATCCTATTCACCATATAAGGCTCAACATGGCTGCGATTTTTCTGATATGAAAAAGCGGCTTTGAAAAGTTGCCGCAACTCATCTCGAGTATAAATGTAGGGCACAAAAGGGGGAGGCCTTTTGGGTTTGTCAATCGGCAGTGGGGAAGAATCAACATATCCTCTGCTCATTCCATATCGGTAAAAACCAAGCAATGCCGCATATTTAATGAACCATGACGATGTGACCGGCCCGTCACCATAGAGAAAATCGATCACTTGTTTGGCTGAAATCTGATTTATGTCGAGGGTATCTCCAACGGCTCGTGAGAAAGCTTTGAGATAATTGCCATTGGTGCGAAATTTTTCTCCTAGTGACTTTCTATAATTAATGTATTTAAGGATTAAATCTTTAATATTCATATCAAATCACCTATTTCAAAATCGGCGACCTTGCGGAGATGGATAAGATCTACTTTTGCATAGATGCGTGTACTTTCCAGACTTCGATGACCGAGGTGATCACTGATTTCCTTTAAGGAAATACCCTCGTTAATCAAACGAGTAGCGCATGCATGACGAAGCGTGTGTGGCCCATGATGTTTGAGATTTATGTTTAAAGGCTTGAATCGTTTAGAGACTATCTGGAAAATCGCAGCAGAAGTGAGCGGTCGATGGGGAGCTTTTCGCGAGATAAAAACCGCTCTGCATGAGCANNCTCCCACAGTTTGTGAGAACGGGAATTTCTGGGATTTTGCATTTTTTGCTCGCCTGACATGTAGCACCTCATTCCCCCAATCAAGGTCATCAAGGCTCAATTGGACAACCTCTCCACAGCGCAGGCCATAAACAGCGAGGAGCATGATGATGGCCCTATCGCGGATATTAGTAGGGTGATCTCCTTCGGTACTTTCTAGAAGTTTACTCACATCGGTCCATAAAGGACCTTGTGGTAAATTTTCATGTTTGTATACACGAGACGTTTTAATAGAGCTGGCCAGCCCTTTTTGACACCATTCTTTCCCTTCAGCATAGGTAAAAAATCCTCGAAGTACTGATGCATAAGTTTGCAGTGACCGTCTACTTTGCCCCTCAAGATATTTATTCTGGAGCACATCATCGATGTTTAATGGCGCAATCTGCTGTAAAGAAAAAAACTTCCCAATGCTTTTGAAGAAGTCTTGTAGCAGCCAAGTACGAGTATAGATCGTTTCTTCAGAAAGGCCTCTCTCTTTGCGCATGTAATCCACGTACTTGGCAATGAATTCTGAAAAAGGACCGACTTTTTCTTTAGGATGCTTTAGGCGTCCAAGCATCTCTAACCAGTTGATCGCAACGCTTTTAAAACGCATCATTGAGACCTTAGAAAAACCCACCTTCATATGGACGTGTCCAGTCGTCCGGGCAGCCCACTTATCGGCTGCTTTTTGAATTTCCTTGAGGGTAATTTCTTCTTTTTTATGCAATTTGAGAAAGTCTATGATGGCTAAAAGATAATGAGCTATAAAGCGTAGAGTATTTGGAGTGGCTCCATCATCCGCCCATTTTTCTAGATACATTAAGCGCTCTTCTAATAATGGCGCGCTGATATGACGTTGGAGAGCTTTGCGTCTTTCAAAGATCCTATTAAACAGCGGGATCTTTTCTTCAGGAAGAGGTTCTAGCCATTTGAGAGTTTTGAGCCAATCTATGGCATACCAAGTAAAGCGCTCCTTTCCACATTTTGAAAATTCAGCTCTTTTTTGCGGATGGTTATATTGATAAGAGGCCCAAGCGTTTGCAGCATTTTCTACCTCCTCTAATTTTACGACCCTTCGAGACTTCAAATGTAAAAATTCAACAATTCTCAGAAGGTAATTTGCAACTGCCTGAAGAGTGCTCAGGGATCTGCCTTTCTCAACCCAATGCTGGATATATTTCATTCTTTCGGCCAATAATGGCGCATCAAGATGTCTTTGCCTGTAATATGAGCGTTTGATTATTTGATCGAACATAATCACCTCCTGATTTACCTATTAGCACAATCGGGAAAAGGTGTAAAATTATGTTGTGCAGAAACCGAGATTTTGCAGAGAATTGCCTATGAGAGG
>PLEQ01000104.1:1332-3422 GCA_003136475.1 Deltaproteobacteria bacterium | reverse complement strand
AAGAAAATCTGTTTTTGCATTACTACTTTCATGAAATGGATTCAGTTCGACCTTATAATTTTTAGCAAAACTATTAATAGTTTGTATACGATCGTAAGTCTCATTTAAACGTATCATACTGATCGGCTTTAATTTTTTGAAAGCTGCAGGAATTGCATCTTCATCACCAAATAGAGTTATCAAATCTGCATTAACCATCTTCTTCAACTGAACCTGACGATAAGCATAATTCGCGGCAAAGGCCGCACTTGCACTTGCAGTCACACCTGCACCGACAACCATTAAAGTAATGCCTGAAATCTGAGCAGGATTCAAACCACTCGACCCACTTTGCTGCTCAACAGACTCTTGCGCCTGTTCTGTAACTGTCGGGTCTTGGAGAACAAGTGCTGTGTCATTGGGATTGGCTGCCACATAGTTATTGGCTGCCTCACAAGCTTGCTGTGTTGTAGCGTCCGTTGCATTAGTGCAGACACCGCTTGCCAGCAATTGCTGACTTGCCGCCTGCGTGTCATCAGCTAATTTCAAATAACCAGCAGATGCTGTTGCACTGCCTGTCGCTGTTTGTGAAGCTTGGGACGTATCCGAAGCACTTTTACTTTTCTGGGTTTGGCAGCTATCACCTAACAGAATAAGGATAGTGAGAGCTACAATTTTGAGACTCGATATCATAGAAAATTCCCCTCAAATATTTGCAAATTTAAACAAAACATCGCAAAAAATCTAAACCTAGATTCGGCAATATTCTAAACTTATTGAGCTACAATTTAACAACAGCAGCTCACTTTGCTATTTTTCAAGTGACAGATAAAGAAAGCTGTTATCTCGAACGAGTTTAACGAGTGAGAGATCTCAGTCTTAGCTCTTATGCAGAAGCATAAAAACCCAAACAACTACCCACCATTATCAAGTGCCGTCAGCTGATCTGAAATTTTGGCGAGAGCGTTTATGTAGGTCGTAACAGGAGCGTTGGAATCACTCGTTAGACCCAAACTGCCGACAAGAGTCGTGACAGCCCCTGCCCCAACTGTTGCCGCTCCCATAGCTCCCACCGCTGCGATGATACCCCCAGCAAGAGGTTTGCTACCATAATCCCTTGCAGAGTTTAGAGTTCCTAGATTTTTAACCGTATCAGAGGACAGAGTTGTTGGGTTTGCTTTAATTTGTTCGTAAAAATCTGAATACTGCTTTTTTGTAATAAAAAATACTTTATCACCCTCTCCTATAGCCCTTCCTTCACTATTAGGCTCTTCAAACACGTCGCCTGGCGGCATGAATTCTTTATTTTTCTTGACCAGTTCTTCCGCGTTATCAAAATTTGNNATTATAAAATTCTACCTTTGCTTTAAAAACAGGATTGTCTAGCGCCATTAATCTGGCCTCAGCACTCTTCCTAGCAGCAGCATATGCGGCATAACTATGCAGGACGCTAAAATTTGCAGGCCTATGACCACTACTTAGGTCCTGCATTTCAATTCCCTCATCACCTTCATTAGTTTTAAGCACTGACCCTCCGCCGCCCCGCATACCATTTTCTTGCATCATAATATCAGAACTTAGCATTTTAATCCTGGATTTGAACACTCTAGTCCCGTTTGATTGAACAGGAAGAGCGTTCCAGTATTTTTCGTATTCAGCTCTATCAATCATCGTTTCTTCACCAAATTTCATCGGCTTATTAGAGCCAATTAAGCTCTTTCTGCCATAAATAGCTTCTGGACTCTTAACGACGCCATTTTCTTCATAAAAACCTTCTGACACAGATGCATACTCTTTTTGAAAGTTGGTAACCGTCGTAATCCGATCGTAGGTTTCGTTTAAACGAATCATATTCGTTGGTGTTAGATTTTCAAAATCCGTAGGAATCGTGCTTTTACCGCCCGAGTCATTGGGAAAAAGAGTTTTTAGGTCAGCCGCAACCATCTTCTTCAACTGAACCTGACGATAAGCATAATTCGCGGCAAAGGCCGCACTTGCACTTGCACTCACACCTGCACCGACGGCCATTAAAGTAATGCCCGAAATTTGAGCCGGATTCAAACCGCTCGAACTACTTTGCTGCTCAATAGACTCTTGCGCCTGTTCTGTAA
>PLEQ01000104.1:0-1279 GCA_003136475.1 Deltaproteobacteria bacterium | reverse complement strand
CGTATCCGAAGCACTTTTACTTTTTTGGGTTTGGCAGCTATCACCTAATAGAATAAGGATAGTGAGTGCTGCTAATTTGAAACTCGACGTCATATGAACACTCCTTGGTTCTTTGCAAATGCAAACGACAGCTTGCAAAAAGTCTAGGACTAGGTTCGGTAATATTTTTTATTTCTTAAGGTGAGACTTGCCATTTGCTCACAGAATCTTGTATCTGTCTAATATTTTAAGATAGTTTACGCTTTTGAAGGGTGATAGAAAGTCTGAATTTTATAAGAATCCGAGGCGAGAAGCATTGTTCCTATACACTTTCTTGAAGTGAGACTTGCCATTGGCTTGTGATCTCTTGTGANNTTAAGATAATTTCTACCATCTACGCGTGAAGGGATCAGGATGTTTGGAAAAAAGATTATAAAACTCTTATCTGTAAGTTCGTGCCTACTCTGTCTAGCGTGTTCCGTGCAGGCGAAAGAAGACCTGGGAGAAGAACTCGCTGCCGGGCAGCCGGCTCCGAAGCCTAGACAAAATCCTCCTAAATTGCTGAAAGTCGCATTTGTTGGGGATTCGGGATACGGCAGCGCTTATAAAAAAGTTCTGCAGCTCATCAAAAGAGAACATGTCGACCTCGTCTTACATTTGGGAGACTTGGGCTATGACGAGGACAATAATCAAGCGCCAAAAAAATGGGATGCCATGGTGACGGAAGTTCTGGGGCAGAATTTTCCTTATATCTTTATCATCGGCAACCATGACAGAAATCACTGGCATCAAAAAAATCCCGAAGGCTATGGCGTTTTTCTCCGCAGACGTTTAGAGGCGAATAAAGCTATCCACTGTGTCGGTGAGGAAGGCATCAAGGCGTATTGCACCTATCACGGATTATTCTTTGTGCTGTCAGGCATTGGAACTTCTGGCCAAGGTCACGAAGATTTTATTCGCCACGCTTTGAGTCAAGCTAACGACTATAATTGGCGTATCTGCGCTTGGCACAAAAACCAACGGGATATGCAGGCTGGTACAAAACCTGATGAGGTTGGCTGGCTTGCCTATCGCCTCTGTCAAGAGCAAGGCGCCATGATTGCAACAGGACATGAACATTCCTACGCACGCTCGCGCACTTTGCAGGAACTCGGCAATGCCAGCAAAAACCATGGTGCCAGCGGTGACCCCAGACGTGTTGAACTCGACCGAGGCAAAACATTTGTTTTCGTCAGCGGACTCGGAGGTCACTCACTCCGACCTTTTGACTGCCAACGGCAAAACAGTCGCAAATGGTGGG
>PLEQ01000084.1 GCA_003136475.1 Deltaproteobacteria bacterium | reverse complement strand
CGCCCCTAACAATACACCCATCAGCCAAGAAGAACATGATTCCGTCTGTAAGACGGATACCACCCGCCAAGAAATCCTCAAACGCACCCTCAATCTTGTGACGCA
This sequence comes from Deltaproteobacteria bacterium, assembly GCA_003136475.1. Classification (GTDB taxonomy): domain Bacteria; phylum Bdellovibrionota_B; class Oligoflexia; order Oligoflexales; family Bog-1112; genus BOG-1112. The sequence goes on along the minus strand of PLEQ01000084.1, from coordinate 3,539 downwards.
AGATCAAATTAATTTTGCATGTGACGCGCTTTATAATATGGGTGTCGCTATTCCTGCCACACTCCCGGCATCTTTGAATACGACTATTCCTGCGTCGGGTGCGCTTTCGGATAACCAAGAATCGACAGATCTTTCGGACATCACCTCCACGTCCACCACTCAAGCTACCGCAGCGGCACCATCGTCGGGGTCCTCTGACTCAGGTATTTCTCTCGAAAAACTCACGCCTGAAATCATCGCTGCCGAATTATCGATAGCTGTGCTGGCCTCCGTCGTTCTTATCAGTGAGGTGGTGCCCACCACTGCGAGCGCGAAAGAAACGTCAAGCCTCGATGATTTTACAGCTCTTAAGAAAGATTTTGATGAGGGCAAGATCGACCAAGCAACGTATGAAGCAGGTTTAGGAAAAGTTTGGGTTGACATCTATGATCAGCATGATCCACAAACCTGGCTCACCCAAGCTGCCATCCTCGATGAAATCGACACTCAAAAATTGACTCCGATCCTATTCGAGGCACAGCCTGACTATCTGATAAACCCCACATCTAAAGTGTATGTGCCGCTTGTGGAGTACTCACACCTCAGCGAGTTTAATAAGAGCGTAGATACTCTGCTCGGCCTACCGGACAAAAAACTTCAAGAGATAGGTCTTAATAAAGGTGACGGTAATTTGAAACCTGAAAGCCGCGACAAACTTATTGCAGCAATACAGGATAATGGAGGCGCAAAATTTAAATTCTTCAAAGAAACGAGCAAGACCGGAGCTGTCCTGGAAGCAATTTATAGCCAGAGGATCTTGAGCCCGCTCAAAATGAATTGGATCAGTCGTATCATTACGTTCTTTCTAGGGAAGAGCTGGCGACAAACGACGACACCCGATGCGATTGCAAAAACAGCGCTCGGCTTAGGGATCACGCCTTACGAAATCGTAGACGATGGAAATGGAAACCGAGTCTTTAGGGGACCGAAATTCCTGTTTGGCAAATCTCTGTCGGAATATTCAACTTTTAATAATTTTTTTACGCGGGATCTCACTACCACAGCCCGTTCTCAGTATGTTGCCGAAGCCATTAACCAAAATGCTAAGCTTCTCAGCGGAGTAGAAGGAATTGAGGACCCTTATCTTCCATCCGCTGTTGTGATCAGCAGTGCCGACGCACGTCTGCGATTTCAAACTCTGGCACTAGGCCACGCTGATGATCTACAGTGGATCTCAGGGAAAGTTTTTACTCCTAACGCAGTTCAAATTGACGAAAATAAGGGGGACAACCCTGTCTATTATGAGGGAAAATATTATTATCGGGTATCCGATGCACTCAATATCAAGACTAAGTCCGTCGGGTCTGTGGTGGTATCGGAGGAAGCGGATATTAAAGCCTATGATATTAAACTCCCTCTCACAAGTGCGAATAATGTGCAAAGTGTGCAACACGCACAAACCGCCCTACTTAACGCACTCTTTACAGATATGAACGGCAGAGGCGTTATTCAAAACACGCAACGTCTCGCTCCTGCTGATGTCCATAATTATGTCTCTTCTGTAAATGGTACAGCACTAAGTAATCTTGAAGCTGCGAAACTTATGGAGGGTCGCCTAGCGAAACTACAAGGACAATTAAAAAATCCTCCCGATGCCCAAAAAGCTAGCATTCAGAAACAAATCGAAGACATGAAAGAAATTCAAACAATCTTTGCAGAGCAAGAAAAGCAACTCGGTCGTGCTTCCTCTTCAACAATCGATATCAGTGGCACCTCTTTGTCTGTTGCTGAAAATGCCGTTGCCAATCAGGCCAATATACTAGCAACGAACAATCGCAAGGTTATGATTATAAAACATGCAGGTCTGGTCGATACTTACTCGGTACATATCTTTATCGGCGCTACAGGTGTTGATCAGGTGCGCGTTGGCAACTCCGGAAACACCGTTCGTCGACAAGGGGACTGGCAAGGCGATATGGCAGCTGGTGGCGAAAGCGTAACAACCTATGACAATGTGACGAAGCTGACCTCGGGTCAGGCGCTCGGAAAATTTCCGATCACAGGCTCCACAGTACAGTCCTTCTATTTTTCAGATGAATTCAAACTTACCGATGATGTTCAAAATTTTCAAAATAGCTTGGGCAAAATTGAACTCAATCGCCTGCCGGAAATCAAAGCCCAGATGGGTAACGTCATTCTGCAAATGGAGCCAGCCCTGTTAGCGCAAGTAAAAGAAATCGCTCCTCCGGCACATGCGATTGCTGCGTATATGGAAACCCAAGGTTGGCTAGCAATCGACGCTGAGAGTCTTAACAAGCAACGTGCCGATAATAATTTGAAGAGTTTTTGGGAAATCTTAGATAAAAATTTAAAAGGCGGCGCTAATAACTATGTGCAAGGCATCCGTCAAGAACGTATACAATACATGGCCCAAGAGCTAGCTGCTAAATTGCAATTGCCACCCCCTGATGAGGCTGCGATGGCAGCTGTAAAATCGAATAATCTAGATCAGATCAAAGCAAAATTCGCAGTGGCACCTGAACAAGTTAAAAACCTCTCCGCGAGACTCTCCGCAAGCGATAAAGCCAAGTATGCACCACTTTTAAAGAACCCGGCTTTCGTCACAAGAGTTCAGGCAAACGTACAAAGCTTGCGCGTCCAGCAGGCCCGTCTGAAACTCTGAGCTTTTATTCTGCATTTTAAAAATCATAAGACGCTCGAATCGGATTGCCGAGGTTAAAACGTTTGGCCATGGCTTCATCAAACTATGAGAGATCTTAGACTTAGCTCCCCCGTAACAGCAATCTAGCTCCTCCTTAGAAACAGAAGAAACTCCCTACGACAAACTCTAGCTAAGAGCATACCTGATTCAGTAGGGGCAGATAAAACTCTAAATCGGGAACTTTAAAATCTGTCTTTTTAGCGGCATCATCGAAATGCCGTATTTTTAACGCATCTTTAAAGTAGGCTTGCTGCTCAAATTCATGCAACTCCTCTAAGCTCATAAAGCCCCCTTGATAATCCAAGGTCTTACGACTTGCTTCGGAGAGACGTTCTTTATAAACATCAAACTTGGATACTAAATAGCGTTTAGCTGCGACGTGCAATTTGACGAGATTAGAAACCTCATCGTTGAAACCAAGATTCTTTAAAAACAAGGCACCGGTTTCTTCATGATGCAAAACACCGAGCTCAGCCATGAATTCGGTCTTGGCATCGACCACAAGGTGACCGATGTCATGGAGCAGAGCTGCTACGATAAGACTCGGGTGATTCGGCGAATCCTGACTGGCAAAATAAGCGGCTTGCAGAGCGTGTTCGAGTTGCGAGACCGGTTCGCCAATATAGCCTTGTACGGAAGCCGTTTGAAGTATGGACACTACAGTTTTCACGCTCGGCTTCATGGAAAGCTCCTGTTGTGTTCACAGTTTATAAACACTAAACCCATTGGGGCCTCGGGAATCTAAAACACCACTCATTTTACATGAGTATTTTGTTTGCTGAAGAATAGTATAATTCCGAGGGCAGCCAGCTGCATGCTATAGTTTTCAAGAAAAATA
>PLEQ01000431.1 GCA_003136475.1 Deltaproteobacteria bacterium | reverse complement strand
ATTGACCTCTATACGGAACAGACGGGTGAGGCCCGGCTGTTCCGTTCGGTAAAAAAATTCCTACCCGATCCCGGTTTTACGGGCACTCAAATCCATGGAGCCTTTTACTCGATCATCGACCTCGTAGCGGTCTTCCTTAAACATATGCGCGACAAGGCTAACACCTACTATGCAAGCGACGTCGACCGCGTCGTGCTTGGACGCCCTGCAGCTTTTTCGATGCATGCTGAGTTCGATCAACTTGCAGAAAAGCGGCTCGCCTCGGCGGCTCGTATAGCGGGTTTTAAACATGTGAGTTTCTGCGCAGAACCCGTTGCTGCGGCTTATGACTTCAAGCAGCAAGTGCAAAACGNNCTTTGGGGGTGGCACCTCGGACTTTAGCATCTTGCGCATGGGACCGCGGGCGATCCGACGCGAGGATGTTCTTGGCCTCGGAGGCATTTCGCTAGCCGGGATTGCCTACGACGGGAGCATCATGAAACACAAAATCAGCGCGCATTTTGGTACGACGGTCCAATACAAAATGCCGATGGGTCGCAACGTTCTCGCTTTCCCCGCTTTTCTACTATCGAAATTAAACTCACCGGCCGATATCAGCTTCCTCGCTCGTAAAGACACCGCCCAGTTGCTTAAAAACATGCAAGCCTGGTGTGTTACGGGTGAAGATCACCGCAAACTCACGCAGCTGATCGCTCTCGCTGAGGAAGGACTTGGCTTTGCCATTTATAAGCCTATTGAACAGGTGAAGAAGGAACTCTCGACCTGCACCCAAAGCCTCTTCCGTTTTCATCATCCTGCCGGCATCGCTATTGAAGAAAGCATCCAACAAACTGAATTCGTTAATTTCTCCCAAACTCTGACGGACAAAATTCTTGCGACTTTGAAAGAGATCATGCAGCAAGCCCAAGTACGTGCTGCCGATATCGATTTGGTCTGTCTCACGGGGGGTACCGCTCAGATGAAAAGTATTCGCCAAGCCTTTGAAGACCTCTTTGATAAGCGGAAGATCGAGCAGTTCCATTTCTTTCACTCCATCATCAACGGCCTTGCGGAACACGCCAAGGAATTGATTCTAGAAGACTAATTTTTGACAAGCGCATAAACCAATAAAAGGCTGACTCCTAAAGGGTTTGCTGGTATTGAATATCTTTACACAAATTAGAGGCATGGAATGGAGCCTCTCAATAATTTTAGTTGGTTTATGTCTGCAATTTTCTTTGAATTTACTCATCTTTTGGCTTTTTTTTCTTTCCTCAAGTGCTTGGGCCGTTCTACTTAGAGATAGTGCTAGCGTCGAAAGACATGCACAATTTGCGCAAGAGCCACAGTTCGGTGCGGTCGGCTATTCTGCAGTTTGCAGGTCATGGGAACTGCGGATTTCAGCCTGTACGCAATGCAGGGTTAAAATTAGCTGCTTTAACTCAAATCATCAAAAATAATCGTTCAAGAGACGGGAAAAACGTGTGGCTTTCCAAATTCTCTCGTGACAGTTCTGGGGAAAACGGGAAAGATGATCTTTTTGGTGCACCCACAAACAGGGCAGATAAAGGTGGGCCTCTCTTTGCCGCGATGGGGTTGCAGAGAACACCGTATATCGTTGCCATTGTTAAAGGCAGCGTTGCAATTGAAGGCCTGATTTCGAAAGTCGACATCATGGCAGACCAGCTCAGCAATATTTTACTCACTCTGAATGCCACACAAAATACCGTTAATACGATTCAAGAGGAATTGTGGGCTATCGTTCAAAGCGGAGACTTTACCTTAAATCCAAAAACTCCAAAATCTTGCGCTCCCCTCGAATCGGCGCCTGGCAAGTCCGGTTCTGACAGACAAAAAGTGTCGGTTCGGTGATGTTGAGTTTATCGTCTAGCAAACTTAAGCCTGCGTCCTTTTCCGTCAGCAGAATATCTTCTCCCCCTATGGTTTGAAGAAGAAGGTGCCGAATGTCAGCTGTAGCACCGATGAGGACGAAGTCTTTTCCTTCGCGACTATAGCGGTGATAGGCTTTAATCAGCGAAGAGACAGCATGGGGCGTTTTCACAATAAAACCTGTCAGATTTTCCAACATGCGTTCGAGCAGCGAGCTATAGTGCGCCTCGTCAAAAATACGACTGAGATAGAAAAGATTCGCTGCCATAGTTGCGTGGGAACTGGGCACGGCTTGGTCAAAGACATTCTTCGCCCGCACGATCAGAGCCGCTTGCGCAACCGTATAGTAGAAAAATCCTTCATCCTCCTCCCAAAATAAACTAAGCGCATGATCACAAAGCGACCGAGCTCGTTCAAGATAGAAAAGTGGCGCACCTACCCGGTGAAAGGCAATCAAAGCTGCAATAAGATTTGCATAGTCTTCGAGGGTTCCCGCATGTTGCGCTTTGCTATCTTTCCAAGTTGCAAAAACGGTTAAATCCTCACCAAGAAGATGTTTCAAAAGAAAGTCCAAGGCTTTTTTAGCAGCATTGAAGTATACGCTCTCACCGGTGACTTCATAAGCATTGGTCAAGGCTTGCACCATGAGCCCGTTCCAGGAACTCAAAATCTTCTCATCCCGAAACGGAGCCGTTCGACTCGCTTTACGGTGTTGCCAAAGTTTGTGTCGGAGAGCTTGAACTTCGGCGTTTGTGACTTTATGATGTTTTAAAAGTTCCTCGATACGATCCTGCAAGTGCAAGACATGACCGCTAAACCACTCATGCGGAGGTGTGCCACTCTCTTCATTAAAGGCTCGGTAAGTGTCTTGGGTGATATTGTAGATAGAGCAAAATAAATTCCCATCTTTGGGACCGAGGACACTGATGATTTCAGGCTTGGTCCAGACGAAAAACTTACCCTCAATGCCTTCTGTATCCGCATCGGTTGAAGAGTAGAAAACCCCTTCCGGGTGAGTCATCTCACGCAACACATAGT
>PLEQ01000439.1 GCA_003136475.1 Deltaproteobacteria bacterium | reverse complement strand
GTCGTGATTTCGAATAGCTACAATTTGTAGACAACTCTATTGAATTCGAAGTGTCCGACTTTTGCGTTTATACCTTTGTTTTTTTCACCTGCTAAAACACAAGTCGTGACAGGAAACCTGTCATCTTTTGCAGCTCGCAATTGCATAGTATGGGGACTACCGGAGATGAGTGCTTCGGGGCAAGAGTCACCTTTTGTTATGACGCGCAGTTCATAGTGATCAGCGTTTTGAAGATCACCGGTAGCGGTAGAGTCAACGCCTAGTTGAAGCCAGGCGTATAATATATCTTCAGGGTTGGTGTGGTGCGGATTCTCTGGAGTGCTCTCGGATGTGTCTTCTGTTGGCGAGCTGCCGGATCCTTCGGCCTTAGTACGCGATGGTGAAAGCAAGAGAAAGGTGGAAATCATCATAGTCAATGACATCGATTTCATAAAAAATCCTTGCTGTGAACGAAAAAGTCACTTGGTTTCTTGTCCATCGGAAAAGGGCTTTGAAATGTTTAAGGGTCTTTGTAGGAAATCTGTATTAACGGGCTCTTAACTTAGTAGTGGAGACGGCTCTCCGAGCTCGAGCTAGTAGAAAATATGGGAAAGAGTCAGATCGGGGAGTAATTTGGCTTTCTGCGCCTCCTGCAGAAGCAGTTGGATGGCTGCTTGTCCGTTTTGAGAGAGCTTTCGGGTCTCATCGTTGATATAGAGATCGATATGCGATTGCACGACTTGCGGATCTTTTTCTTGACTATGTTCAAGTATGTAAGGATAGGTCTGCGTCGGATGCCGTTGGCCATAGTCGAGAGAGGCGGTGATGCTATCACTGAGTTTGGTGAGAGTCGCTTTGCCCAGCTCACGTTTGGCAACGAGGCAACCGAGTGGGAGAGGAAGTCCTGTTTTATCTTCCCACATTTTCCCCAAGTCACAAACTTCGTAGAGTCCGGCTTTTTTTAAGCACTCTGGAGAACGCGTCTCATGAATTAAAAGTCCGTAGTCGGACCATTTCATCAGCAGTTTGGGGATTTCCTCGTAACGACAGAAACGTTCCACCTTGGCTTCCGGCAAGAGCAGACGGTAGAGGAGATAAGCCGTTGTATCACGACCAGGAATCGCAAGCGTCGCGCGTTGCAAGTCATCGATCCCNNGCCATAGCCTTTGCCGATGGCAGAACCCACCGGTAAAAGACAGTAGTCCTGTAAAACTTTACCCAAAGTAAAAAATGAAATTTTGCTGAGATCGGGCTCAGCATTTAAGACAGCTCGATTGAGCTCTTGAATGTCAGCAAGCTTAACGTCCATCTCGAAGGGATGGTCGATCAGCTTTTTGACAAAAGCATGAAACAGGAAGGTATCGTTAGGACACGGAGAGAAAGCGATTTTCATCTTAACACCTATTTGGCTAGAGAAGGTCTTTCGATGTACTTACTCATGAGCATGGGTTTAGGGNNGTTTAGGGTCAGTCAGCGGTTTCAACATCGGCCTGTGTTCTTTCTTTTCATCTCTGGCAATCCACTCACAATTCGTGACCGGTGCCAGAACGATGTCAGGTGAACACGGTTGCGTGATGATCCGACAGTGATCGGAACAGGCCTCCCCTTTCTTGGCGTCTGTCAAAACTTCGATATGTCCATAACGGCGATGAAAGCCGCAGCGACCCTTACCATATACATAGATCACTCCCTCGTGCGGAGCGAGTTCCGTATATTCTGTAACGTTGGCAAGCTTGAGATTTTGACAGAGAGACGTGGGATTGTTGAGCACCCAGTTTTTGAAATTTTCTGCTGAAAAACCCTTATTGGAGAAATTTCTTTTTGGCGAGTTGGGTTTTATAGGATCGTTAGGAAGAGAATTCAGGTCGAGAGGCGTCGCTTTATGAAGCCCCAGTAACTTGCTCAACCCTTTGCGGACCCATGCGAGACAGCGGCCGTGCGTATTTTTATAGGGCGCTTTTTTGGCGATTTCTGCGAGTTTTTTCGCATTTACTAAATCAAAGGCCATGGAGATAGGTTCATGGGTCGGTACGTGTCGCATAGTAATAAGAGTGGGTGCCGGATTTAAAAAAGGAATTTCTGTTGCATAAAAGGTTTTGTTGTTTGTGAGTCGTGAAATCTGGTGCTGATCTTTGCCATACAGCGGGTGCATTCCAAACGGAGTGCACAAAAAGAACCATAGCAAAGAAGATCCCAACANNCAAGTTTTTGTTGAGCAGAAATTTTCTACATGGTGGTTTCGCCAAAATGTTTCTCCTGCTGTTAAAGGTTAATAGTTGCTGTTAAATAGCAGTAAATGCCATTCTATGGTAGCTTTAACATACCCAAAAGGCGTTTTTTCAAATAATGGCGTGAGGGTCAAGTAAGACTTCATTTCGCAGCAGAGGGAAAATTGTATGGAGTACCGCCGTCTCGGAAAATCAGGCTTAAAAGTTAGCGTATTATCGTTTGGATCCTGGGTAACGTTTGCGAATCAATTGGATGAAAAAAAAGCGCGGGAATGCNNGAATTGGCGTATGACGCGGGCATTAATTTTTTTGATGCTGCGGAGGCGTATGCTAAAGGGCATGCTGAGCTCATTCTTGGTAAGATTTTGGGCGAAAAAAAATGGAGGCGCGACTCATTTATTATTTCGAGTAAAGTTTTTTGGGGCGGCGAACTGCCTACGCAGCGCGGCTTATCGAGGAAACATATCCATGATGCTTGTCACGCAGCGCTCCGGCGTTTGAATCTGGACTATCTCGATCTCTATTTTTGTCATCGTCCGGACGCGCAAACCCCGATTGAAGAAACCGTGCGTGCTATGAATACGCTTATTGAACAAGGCAAAGTCTTGTACTGGGGCACTTCCGAGTGGAGTGCGCAAGAGATCATGGAAGCGTATAGTGTCGCTCGTCAGTACCATCTCATTCCTCCTACCATGGAACAACCCCAATACAATATGTTCGTGCGTGAGCGTGTGGAGAAGGAATACTTGCGGCTTTACGAAGCCATAGGTCTTGGCACAAGCATCTGGTCGCCACTTGCATCGGGCGTGCTGAGCGGCAAGTATGCGAAAGGCGTGCCGTCTGAATCGCGAGCAAATTTGCCAGGCTATGAGTGGTTGCGTCAGAAATTAGTGGATTCCGCTGAAGGACAGGCGAATATTCGTAAAGCCGAGCAGCTGCGCACCCTAGCGCACGAGCTCGGTGCCTCGTTAAGCCAACTCGCGATTGCATGGTGCATGCGTCTGCCATACGTGAGTACCACGATTTTGGGGGCATCGAACGCCTTACAATTGAAAGAAAATCTTGGTGCATTAGCAATTCTTCCAAAACTTAGCGACGATGTTCTTGCTGCAATCGAGCAAATTTTAGATAACCAACCGGATGCTCCGACGGATTATTAGTAGGAGTCTTGCAATGCATGCAAAGATCATGGGCGTACTGAATGTGACACCGGACTCCTTTTATGATGGTGGCAGCTATTTTGAGTATGATAAAGCGCTGGAACGTGTGCGTGAAATGCTCCGTGAAGGTGCGGATATTATCGATATTGGTGGCGAGTCCACGCGTCCACCGACTCGCTTTCACNNACACCTTGCGCATGGTGAGGTGGTAGAATTGTCAGAGGCGGAGGAGGGGCGGCGCGTGCTTCCGATTGTGGCGCAAGCGCTACGCGAGATGAGTACACAGAGTCTTTCCGTCGATACGCGCAGACCGGCAATCGCTGCAGCAGCCATTGAGCTGGGTGCTAAGATGATCAACTATGTGACGGATGCGGTGACAGCAGAAATGGCGACGGTCCTTGCAGCGGATCCGGCGGTCCAGATCGTGATCTGTCATATGAGAGGTAAACCAAAATCGATGCAGGAGGGGAATTTTTACGAGGGACCTATAGTTCCCCATCTGCTTGCCTGGTTCGAGCTGCAAATTGATAAGCTGAAGGCTTACGGTGTGCAACCCGGACAAATCATCTTGGACCCCGGTATTGGCTTTGGGAAGAAGAAACCCGATCAGGATCTTGAAATTCTCCGGGGCCTACGCGCCTTGAAAGGCCTCGGTTTCCCCGTCCTCATCGGACTTTCACGCAAGTCGTTTATGGGACACATCCTGGGCAAACACGCTGCAGAATTGCTGCCCCCCAGCCTTGCGCTCAACGCCTGGGCGCTGTGGCAGGGTGTAGATATTATACGCGTGCACGATGTGCGAGAGCATAAAGACGTCTTAGCCCTGCTTGCGCAATTGCTGCCATCTAGTCTTGACAGCTCTCAGATCCTTTGACGATGAGCGGTTTGAGCTGAGCTTCCAGCTTCAACCATGCCTTGCNNGCCTTGCGCTGATCTGCGGGGAGACCGAGATCGGCCAGCACCGTAGCCATTAATTTTTGGCGGCGAGCAAAGTGCACTGCGTTGATATTGAGAGCGTGATGAACTGTTTTTAAGGCACGCGCTTCCGAGGGCGTAGCATCTTTGCGGCCCAAGAGACGTGCCGTAAAATTGATCTGCTTAGAGATAAGGTCCGCAATTTTAATTTTAAAAAAGAACTGACCGATCAGCGGATCCACCACCGCTCGCTCGTAGAATTCCTGAACAGCGCGCACTATGAACTCATTGCCAATGTCGTCATAAAGACTCAAGTTTACTCCTTGGCTTGGACCTTCGCCCAGGTATCTTTCAAAGACACCGAGCGATTGAACACAAGCGCATCCGCATGGGACGTACGGTCCACCGTAAAGTATCCCACGCGTTCGAATTGAAAATGTGCCCCTGGCGCAGCGCCTTTGAGGGACGCTTCCACCACGCTTTTTTGGTTGACCTGTATAGAATCGGGATTGACGAAGGATAGGTAGGAGACGCCTTCTTTTTCCTTCGCAGTCGGATCTGGAACATTAAAAAGCCGATCATAAAGCCGCACTGTGCAATTTAAGCCCGTGAGCGCACTGACCCAGTGGATGACGCCTTTAACTTTACGGCCCTCGGGATTTTTACCAAGAGTCGCAGGGTCGTAAGTGCAACGCAGTTCCGTAATTTGACCAGCAGCATCTTTAATCACTTTTTCGCAACGGATCACATACGCGAAGCGCAAGCGGACTTCGGCCCCGGTCGTCAGTCGGAAAAATCCCTTAGGGGCTGCCTCTAGAAAATCTTCCCGTTCAATATAGAGCTCTCGGCTAAAAGATACCGTCCGCGCGCCGAGTTCCGGTTTTTGCGGATGATTGGGTACCGTTAAGTCTTCGCATTTTTCTGCTGGGAAATTCTCCAGCACGATCTTGATCGGATCGAGTACGCAAAAAACTCGGGTAGCGCGCTCGTTCAGGTCATTGCGCACACATTCTTCAAGCATACCGATGTCGATGACGGTATCTTTCTTCGTGACCCCGACCCGCGTGCAAAAATCACGGATGCCTTCCGCTGTGTAACCCCGACGCCGCATGCCGCTCAGAGTTGCCATGCGGGGGTCATCCCAACCCTCAACATGTTTGTTTTCGACCAATTCTCGCAATTTTCGCTTGCTCGTGATGGTGTAATTAAGATTCAAGCGTGCGAATTCGATCTGTCGCGGATGTTTTGGCGTCTGTAGGGTTTCCAAAATCCAGTCGTATAAAGGACGGTGGTCTTCGAATTCCAAAGTACAAAGAGAGTGCGTGATGCCTTCCAAAGCATCTGAAAGGCAATGGGCATAGTCGTACATCGGATAGATAAACCACTTGTCACCGGTCATCGGATGAGAGGTGCGTAGAATGCGGAAGATCACGGGATCGCGCAGGTTGATGTTGCCGGAATTCATATCGATCTTCACGCGTAAGGTATAGCTGCCATCAGGAAACTCACCTGTGCGCATGCGTTCGAAAAGAGCCAAGCTCTCAGCGCTGGGGCGATTGCGGTCCGGACTCGCTTTGCCAGCTTCTGTTAAAGTTCCCCGATGCTCACGTATTTGCTCGCCCGTTAGGCTACAAACATAAGCCTTATCCATTTTGATCAATTGCACACCATAGGCGTAAAGTTGCTCAAAGTAATCAGAGGCGTGCTTGATCTCTCCGCTCCACTTAAAGCCCAACCACTCGATGTCTTTTTTGATAGCTTGGAAATAAATCGGGTCTTCTTTGTAAGGGTTGGTATCGTCAAAACGCAGGTTGCACTCGGCTCCCGCGTAATCTTGCGCAATTCCAAAGTTCAAGCAGATGGCTTTTGCATGGCCGACGTGCAGGAAACCGTTAGGTTCAGGTGGAAAGCGGGTGATGATTTTCTGATGTTTGCCGGTCTTCAAATCTTCATCGATAATTTGGCGAATGAAATTTGTCGGTTTGTTATCCNNGTCATCGCGAGCATCCTTGTCATCGCAGATGAAGCTCCTCCATCAGAGCTAAGACTGCGATTCCTCGCTTGAGGCTCGGAATGACGGGTTTATTCTGCTCATTTAGAATAGTCCTGTCATCGCGAGCATCCCAGTCATCGCGAGCATCCTTGTCATCTCGAACGCAGTGAGAGATCGCAGTCTTAGCTCCTCCGTCGCCCTCTCCCAAGACTAGTGCGCGGTCGCTTCCGCTGTCTTGACAAATTTCAGTGCCGGATGACGCTCCTCGTGGTACTTCAAGCGCCAGTCGTAGTCTAGAAGCAAAGTCGGGTTCTCTCGTGAATCGAGCACAATATTTTGCGACTCATCCATCTTGAATTTTTCCAGTGCTTTCTTATCATCCGAATAGACCCATCGTGCTGCCGTGTAAGCTAGTGGCCGCATGTTCACCTCAACGCCATATTCTTCCTTGATGCGATACTTGACGACGTCGATCTGCAAGAGTCCCACGACGCCTAAATACTGATCGTTGGTGTTGAGCGGTCGGAAAACTTGCACAGCACCTTCCTCGGATAATTGGTCGAGGCCTTTGCGTAACTGCTTTGATTTCAAAGGGTCGGCAAGCTCAACGCGGACAAAGTGCTCCGGTGCAAACACTGGAATATCGGTAAAGTTCAGAACTTCTCCTTCGCTCAAAGTATCCCCAATGCGAAAAATACCGGGATCATGGATGCCAACAATATCCCCGGCAAACGCTTCGTCCACCAAACTCCGATCTTGGGCCATAAAATGCGTCGGCCGTCCAAGGCGCATCAAGCGTCTCATACGCACATGAAACGCTTTCATGTCCCGGTGAAAGCTTCCCGAACAAATGCGTAAAAATGCGACGCGATCGCGATGCGAAGGATCCATGTTCGCTTGAATTTTAAAAATAAAGCCTGAAAATTTTTCTTCCAGTGGATTCACTACCCGCTGAATAGCGTTGCGAAAGAGTGGGCTGGGTGCCAAACCCGCAATGTTCTCAAGCAGGGTTTCGATGCCAAAATTGTTTAAGGCGCTGCCAAAGAAAACCGGTGCGAGCAATCCCTCAAGGTAGGCCTCATAGTCGAAACTCTCGCCTGCCATATCGAGGAGAGCAATTTCTTCACGTAAGATCGCTGCACATTCTTTGCCCAACGCGTCTTCAACCAATGGGCTGGCTAGTGATAAGCCCTGCAAAGGAATGCGTCGCGAGCGATC
>PLEQ01000139.1 GCA_003136475.1 Deltaproteobacteria bacterium | reverse complement strand
CGATGATGTGATCCAAGTACACCGGCTTGCCGAGGTCTTCCCATTTGTGGGGTTCAGGGAGTTTTTGAATCTTTAAAAGCAGTCGATTAAAGAAAATACCGAAGGATGAAAGTGCGGTGCCATGCCACTTGTTCTGCGGGCTGCGTAAGGGTACACCGGCGACCGTTGCAGGAATCGCATTGAGGGATTCGGGTAGCTTATAGGCTTGGAGAAAGCCCTGTTTTTCAAGCTCCAAGAAAGTGATATCGCCGCCACCCCAGAAGACGTCCACACCGGAACTTTTGGGATCTTTCTCGAACTTTGCAGCTATGTAACGCATTTCCGTTTCCGTGCCGCCCTGATCGAGCCAATCGACCTGTATAGGTTTCTTATAGGTTTTTTGATAGTGCTCGATAAAACGTGGGATGAACTCATCTTGGACGGATTTGCGATGGGGTGAAATGATGATGAGGCGATCGCTGTCTGCCCAGCCTGCCAGGGAAAAGCCAAATAAAGATACTGTAACGACTAAGCGCCCTAAGGTCATCGCCATCTCCCGATTTTAAAACCGTTATTTTGACTTCATTTAGGCAAAGATGATCGGTAGGGTCAATGGCTTTTTAGGACGCAAGCTAACGAATTTTAGTTTTGCAAATACGGAGCGCCGCTACCCGAGCAAAAGGTGCGCAAAGCTGTCGAAACGGCGTCGCCGCTTGGGCAGTTCGTTGCAGTTCGGTTGCTGGGATTCGCAATGGGATTGTAGTCCAAGCTTAGCGACTGCAGGTTCATTAGATTTTGCAAAGGTGCAGCATTTTGGATCGCGTTATTTCTGAGCTGCAGTTCCACGAGTTGTGTCAGGTTGGCAAGCGGTGATATCTCGCTCACGAGGTTCTGCCAGAGATCCAGAATGCGCAAGTTTGTCAGTTGGGTCAGCGGAGTGAGGTCTTCAACCTGGTTGTTTCCCAAATCGAGTTCGCGTAGTTGGGTGAGGTCGGTCAGTGGATAAAGGTCTGAGACGTTTTTATTGTTTTCCAAGTCGAGGACTTGGAGTGAGGAAAGATTCATGAGCGGAGTCAGGTCGCTGATCGAGTTGTTGTCGACTTGCAGGTTGATGAGGCCGGTCAGGCCGACAAAAGGTCCTAGATCTGTGATGTTGATCGAACCATCGCTGGAACGCAGACTAATCTCAGTTTGTTTGCCGAGCCATTGTGAAAGTTCAGCACAGCTCGTAGTTTTACTGAGTGTTTGCAAGGCGCTAAGGGTGTAGTTGCTGGCGTTGTCGGAAAGACGATTCTGACAAATCTCGTCAAAGCTTTTGAGAACACAGATGCCTTGCGCAGATAAGGTCCAGTATTTGCTACGACTTTGACACGCTGCAAGGTTGCTCACGCAGGTGCCGTTTTGCCAAATTTGCTGATTGGCAGCACACGCTTGTTGAGGGCTTAAGCAAGCATGGTTCATCCACACCGAACCGTTTCCTCGCAGTTGACACTGAGCGAGTTGGCTTAAACAGCGAGCCGTGGCATTGTCCCACACGGAGCCGTCTTTGAGGAGCAGACAGTAAGTTTTCGGATCCATACAGGTCTGTGTTGATGCATCCCAAACTTTGTTGCTTTCTCCGCAAAACTTGACCTCTGCAGCATTTTGCGCCTGGACGCTCTGGCTATTTTGACTTTGGGAATTGGGTGAGCGAAGAGCACATTGAAATTGGCACAGACTGAGAAAGAGGAGAGCTATTCTCATGATCGAACCTCGCAGACTTTGTTTTTTCTATATTAGTAGGAAAGTCGCTAAGCGGCCAAGATCTGTTTACGGAGCAAGAAAAGACGGGGGCTTTCACAGCCTAATAATTGCGTTTCAGGCGCCGATCTTTTTCGTGAGCTTCGATCGCTAGAGAAATCAAACGCTCGATAAGGTCGGCATAGGGCACTCCCGAAGCCTGCCAGAGCACTGGAAAGGCGCTGGTACTGGTGAAGCCCGGTATGGTGTTGACTTCGTTGAGGTAGACTTGTTCGCCACGCAGAAAGAAATCAATGCGTGCCATCCCTTGGCAAGAGAGGGCTAAGAAGGCTTTTTTCGCGTAAATTTGAATAACTTCGACAGTCTTTTTGGGAAGGTCGGCGGGGACGATGAAACGGACGCCGGCTTCTCGGTATTTTGCAGAATACGTGTAAAACTCATCGTTGGGGATGGCTTCGCCAGGTAGCGAAACTTCCGGGAAATCGTTGCCGAGGACACCGATCTCAATCTCTCGCCCAACGATCGCTTCCTCAATGAGGATTTTGTGATCGTAAAGAAAGGCTTCCTCGATAGCCGCGTAGAAAGTTTCCTCATCTTTAACCTTCGTGATGCCAACGCTGGAACCCATGTTTGCTGGCTTCACAAAAATTGGATTGCCCAATTTTTTAATGACGTCTTGGTATTTGAGCGAAATCTTCTCGTGCGCGCGGAGACAGATCGAGTTTGGGGTCGGAATATGCGATTGTTTCAGAATGCTCTTTGCAACCTCTTTATCCATACACATAGCCGAAGAGAGTACGCCTGCACCCACACAGGGAATGCCAACAAAACGTAGAAGACCTTGAATAGTGCCGTCTTCACCCATGGGACCATGGAGGACGGGAAATACAACATCGAGATTGCCGGGATGGGCCCCGGTTTTTTCTTCGCAGCGCAATTCCGTGGCTTGGCCTGGTAGCAGAGCGAGGCTTTGAACATCTTCGTCAGTGATACGGACCGAGTCGCTCCGTCCAAAGTCAAGCAGGGGATGACTTTGGTTGGGTAATAACCATTGACCCTTCTTATCGATACCAATCAGTACGACATCATACTTAGTAGGGTTAAGAGCCCGAATGACATTACTTGCGGAAAGCAGAGATATCTCATGCTCAGGAGAGCAACCACCGAAGATGATACCGACTCTTGTTTTTTTCACGTTTTTTCCTCAATCCAGGTTCGACTTGCAGGTGCCTAACTTAGCAAAAAAGGCTGCTTAAGCGTATTCATTCTTTCTTTTGTGTAATTGCAGGCGCTTAGAGCTCAGGTGCTGCTTTCGAAAAGAACTCGGAGGCTTTTAGAGGCGCTTAAAAGCATGACCGCGAGGATCGCGGATCCTCGCAAAAGGCCTAGTCGTGATATTTGAAGGAAAGGCGCAGACGGGTGCGGAACATGACTTCTTTGCCTTCGATCTTGATGTCCTGAGAAAGGACTTCTGCAATACGCAGGTCTTTAAGGGTCTTGCTTGCCGTCTCAACAGCAAACTTCGCAGCATCTTCCCACGATTTGGTGCTGGTGCCGACGATTTCGATCATTTTGTAGACTCTATTGGACATAGCAACGTTCCTTTTTTGAAAATTCAACCCATCGAATGACCATAAAGGACTCCTATCTAGCGTCAAGCAATTTCAGCGGGCTTATTCCTGTCTTCTTTAGGGGCTTTAGTGGGGAGAGGCGAGGATCTTTAGAAGCGTTGCGCCATAAGTCCAGGAAGGTTCCTGGTTTTTGATATGGGCTACAGCTCGATACTTTATCGCAGAATTAAAACCGAGTCCGCGGTCTCTACCATCGCCCTCAAGAATGGAACGCAAAAACGAAATATCAAAACAAGCTTTGTGGGGATTGGGTGCTTTTGGATAAAGTTTGCGGTAATCGCTCAGAGATAAGGCGCAGACTTTATTTCCGAGCTGCTCCAAAAATTTGAGATCAGGGTGCGGTTCGCCATGCTCGTTACCAACATGCGAGAAGTTTTCTATACCGACAAATTCGCCACGGAGGGGCGCCTGATAGACATCTTGTAAAGCGCATTGTGAGTGACATTTAACATTGCGGAGGGCAAGCCTATCCATCAATTCTTGAATGCAGAGTTGTGAGCCCGGACCGGCGCCTCGCTCGCCTAAAAAACATCGATTGAGGTGCTGAGCGCTTGCGAGACGGTGAAAGGCCTCTTCGCGACCCACTCCATCGTAGCTGTGAGAGTATAGCGTATAAGTTTGAGCACCCAGGGTGAGTGTGACGCGATCTTTTTCGGGCGCCTTCTCCGGTACAAAGGCAATTTGCAAAGAGGCACCACCGAGTTCGACGATCCCGATAGTCTCAGCAGGGGGGCTATGATCAAATTTCCCAGCAAGGGCATTGACCGCTACCCAGGTGAAAGTCCCTTCTTCCTGCCCAGAGAGTTCGAGAACTTCTTTGACATCGAGAAAAGTTTCCTTACGGAGTGTATCGGCAACCGTTTTGAGAAGAATTTTTTCTTGGCTATCGTGCAATTTACGCACGCCGCCTGTGGCATAAAAATAAGTCGGAATTTTAGCTTGAGTCCCGAGCTTGTCTTTCACAAAGACGAGAAGTGGCTTGAGATAAGTCGGCACTTCATTGAGACGGTCGACCAACGTGGCGAGTCCACCGGGGGCTTTGAGGACCCAAGGTTTCTCAGGCGGCCCGGCAAAGAAAACTTTGGGGAGGACTTTGCCTTTTTCTAAGTGCCAGCCATAGAGATAGGCGCGCGTGCCCGAACTGCCAGCATCAAAAATAAGGATCATCTGCTTCGCGATGTTTTGCTTTGTAGAATAAGCAAGAGCCGCGGGAGGACCTGTGAGAGATGCCGGAGAAAGTACAGGCTGGAGTTTAAGCTGCGGTGTGTCAAGCAAGTCGGGGACAGCATAGCAGCGAAAACTCACTAGAAACGCTAGCGCGAGGCGAAGGCCAATATTGAATTGTCTAAGAGCCATACTTCTTTATCCTTCACGCATTTCTTATTGAATAAAATAGCTGAAGCCCCGTCGCTCGACCAGCTTTTCGCTCGTCCGGCCATTTCCCTCTTGCTCAAGAGCAGAAATTTTTCTATTAAAAAGGCCAGTTTATAAACCGCGGAGAATCCCAAAAAATGAGAGCTGTTTTTCTCAGTTTCCTGATATTTATCGTTAGCGTTTTATTAATGCTGCCTTCATTTAACTTAGGGCTGAATATTCCGCAAGAGTATCTTCGCGTCGCACCTCTTGTTCTGATGGGACTTGCCTTGCTTTGNNAGCTAGGGGCGCTCTCTGATTACAAGATTCGTTTACAGACTGTCAAAGCATTCTCAGCAAAAACGGAGTCTGAACAAAAATTAAAGACCGACGTTGCCGCACAGAATGTGCGTATCGCGAGTTTGCAGGATGCTCTGCAGGATCTGCAAGCAAAGTATACGGAAAGCGGGCGTGAGAAAGACCGCCTTACAAAGGAAACCCAAGGCAGCGCGCATGAATTGCAGCAGGCTCGACATGTTTTGATGGAAACGGAAAAAGCTTTGCAAACGAGCCTGGAAGAGGCCAGACGTTTAGGGGGTCAGACTGCCAGCTCTGAGCTCCTAACTTTCCTCTCTCTCTTGCAGGAGAAAGGTCGTCTTCTGGACTTTCTTATGGATGACATCACTGTCTATTCGGAGGCTCAGGTTGGCGCAGCGGGGCGGGTGGTGCATCAGGGTTGTTCGAAAGTGCTCAAGGAGTTTTTCAATATTTCGCCCTTGCGCCTCGACGACGAGGGAAGTCTGGTCACCCTTGATCCGAACGATGCGATTCAGGATTATCGAGTGCTGGGTAGAAACGTTGAAAGCACACCGTTCACAGCTAAGATTCTGCATCGGGGATGGGGGACGGATACTATCAATATCCCCCGGCGTAGCTCCGTGGCATCGCCAACGCACGGTAAATATGTGATCAGTCCATGTGAAGTGGAAGCCTCTTAATTTAAGCAGTCGCGTATGTCCCTGCAAAGCAAGGTAAAATCGGAGAGCTAAGTATGCTAAACCCTCGTTATAACCTGGGTATTGACCTCGGCACCTCAAATTCAGCGCTCGCTTTCTGTAAGGGTGATGACGAGCCGGTCCAAATCCTAGATATCGAACAGGTGCAAAGGTTAGGCGAGATTTTTGCGAGCCAGACGCTTCCTTCCGCTCTTTACTTACCCCATGAAAATGAATTTAAAGAAACTGATGTGCGACTGCCCTGGCAAGCGAAGGGTGATACGCGATACGTCGTTGGCAATTGGGCGCTGTCGCGCGGAACGCTCTCGCCCGATCGTTTGATTGTTTCGGCAAAGTCCTGGTTGATCAGTCCCTTCACAGATCCCCGGGAAACTTTTTTGCCATGGTCCTCTGAGCACACTGTTAAATTTTCGCCACTGCAAACCCTAACGGCCTATCTCGAGCATGTGCGGGATGCCTTTGTTTATACCTGCAAGCAACGGAATGAAGATGTTGTGGTGGCTGAGCAAAATGTTGTGATCACGATTCCAGCCTCGTTTGATGAGCTAGCCCGTCAATTAACTTTGGAAGCTGCTCAAAAAGCTGGCTTCCAGCATCTGACCCTTCTCGAAGAACCCCAAGCGGCATTCTATTCNNTAGTCGCAAGTGGCAGAAGAAAATTCAAGCTGGTGACCTTGTTTTAGTCTGTGACCTGGGGGGCGGAACGAGCGACTTCAGCTTGATTGCGATCCATGAGCAGGCGGACCAATTGGCTTTGGAACGCATTGCTGTCGGTGAACATCTCCTGCTTGGCGGGGACAACATGGACATGGCCATTGCCCACAGTC
>PLEQ01000309.1 GCA_003136475.1 Deltaproteobacteria bacterium | reverse complement strand
CTTTTAACTCAGGACTTAGAGATTGCGACTTGGGGAGGAAGTATGTCGACATCGACTTGGCAATTCGAAAACGGACATAAGGCCGCATTTCCGAACCAACTTTATAGGTGATAACAAATTTACCTTGATCGAACTGGGCTTGCACCTGCTCTTCAGGACCCGTTTTTAAATCTGGACTGGCGTTCAAAACGATGTCCGGATAGTAGGCTGTAAGTTCGGGCAGGTAAAGCGGAGCTTCTTGGAAATTGATAAGTTGGTGAATTTCGGTCACGGCTTTGGTGATTTGGGTTTCGTTGATGAGAAAGGANNCTGCGAAATTCCTGTTCGCGATCACGCGACCACTGAGAAGAATTTTGCTTGAAGAAATTCTTCTTTGCCAAATCGACGGACTTGCTATCGAGTTCCATATCCCCGTAACCGAGGAATTCACAAAAAGCCTCTTCAGCGTCAATATCACCACTGGCGAGGTCAACGACAAGCTTTTCATCGATGCCCAGGTGTTTCGCAATATTGCGCATGGCATAGATCGAGTGAATGTTTTTCTTACCTTTTTTCCAGTGACTGCAGTCGGCAGGGTCGAACCCTAATATCTGCCCAACATCCTGGTCGATCACCCGTATCTCTCCAAATTTGTGATCAAGGACACGTCGACAAAATCGAAATAGACTAGCAGAGTGAGGGTACTTCAACGCTAACTGCTTTTTCACACAGTCCTCATTTTTTATTCTTTTGTAAAATTTATTTACTTAAATGATTTAACAAGGATTTTTCCAGGCGTCAACANNCAGAAATTTCCTAGGTTTGTGGGCCTGCAATGGCGCATGAAAATTGTGCCCGGTGACGTCTGCGTCCCCGCGAAAGTATGATGGAGCTATAGTCATAAGGTTATAAGTTATGTCTTCTCTTTTCGGTATATGTGGCATTATCTTTGGTATTTACTTCACCTTTGCCTACCCAAAGACGGGCTTTTCTGGGTATGTGGATATTCCGGCTATGGTCCTGCTGGGCGTATTGCCTCCGTCAATAATGTTACTCTCTCATACGATTGCTGATTTTTTTGTGGGTATACGGGTGCTCTTCGTGTCGATGTTCAATCAAACTACGCGTCAAAGAAGTCGTGTCATCAATGCGCTAAGTTCGGTTGCTGCAAAAGTTCGGACGCCAGGTGTCGGCGCCCTTGTTGCGGAACGTAACAGGTTNNCGTATCGCTCATTATAAATAACTTCACGAGTGATGAAATCAAGCACAACTTGCAAGCGAAGATCAATGCGCGTCAGCAGCAGATGGCTTTAGCAACCAACCTTTTTGAGAATATGGCTAAGGTTTCACCAGGGGTGGGTATGATGGGGACGCTGTTGGGTCTTATTTCTATGCTGTCCAAACTCTCAGATCCGGCCTCTATCGGATCGGGAATGGCGTTGGCACTGGTGACGACGCTTTACGGCTTATTGCTCGGGACTATTATTTACGCGCCGTTTTCTGAGAAGATCGCCATTGAAGCCGAGAAGATCTACAAGCTTGACATGTTGGTCTTCGACGGCGTTATGGCTCTTAAAGGTAAAAAGTCGAGTGTACACTTCCGCGATATTATCAAAACGTATGGCGCAAGTCCTTCACAAGGCGCGATTCGCAAATCCCCAGTGCCGGAGAAATAAAATTTGCAAGAAACNNGGCGCATCTCGTTCCTTCCGACGTGTTCAAAAAGAGACCGGGCTTTGGCTCTTGTCCTTTTCAGACATGGTGATGATCCTGCTTTGCTTTTTTGTCTTATTGATCTCGGTGATGACTCCGCAGAAGAAAAAATTCGACAAGGTCAATTCTGGCATGCGTCAAGAGATCGTACAAAAGAAGGTGGATTCGCTCGAAGCCCTCTCACAGAAAATTGCGGGTGCCATCAAGGCTCAAGATTTGGGCCAAGCGGCAGTTATGAACTACGACGCCGAGGGGCTACGAATTGAGTTTAAGGACGGCGTTCTGTTTAGTTCAGGTTCAGCCGATCCCAATGAAGAATTTGAACAGGTCACGGACGAGGTGATGAAGGTGCTGGCAAAGATCGGTGGGCCCTATCGCATGGTGATAGAAGGCCACACTGATGATGTGCCACTGCATACGGGAGCTCGCTTTGCTTCAAACTGGGAACTGAGTGCTGCGCGTGGCTTTTCCCTCATGCGACGTTTTCAAGCCCTTGGTCTTCCTGAAAATCGCATGGCTGTCCTCTCTTACGCACATACCAAGCCCAAAATCCCGACCGAGGGATTGAGTGGAAAAGCTTTACAAGAGGCCCGCGCTGCAAACCGACGCGTGGTCATCCGCATCGATTAAAATTACCCAGCTGGCGCTGGGGAACCCATATTCCTATCGTGATTTTAAGTGCCACTGACTAGAATGCTCAAAACGGATGATTTAATACCCGTAAATTTCTTAGTCTTTTCAGTTTATTGCGCTAACAGCTCAAGATTTTAGGGAAAAATACTGATAATAGTATAGGACCTTATTTGAAAAAATGGATTAGATTTCCTATAACTTAGAAAAGGTACAGTGCTCTATAAAGCGCTCTGCCAAAATCGCATAGGGGACGGGATTGTCTAAAGAGAAAGAAAAATTGACAGATATAGTTTTGGGCAAAGACGAGGGTGAAGAGACACTCATTATACCGATCTCGAAGGTCGATCTTAAGCCCCCTTCCCATTACAAAGTGATTCTCCATAACGATGACTATACCCCCATGGATTTTGTAATTGAAGTTTTAGAGTCGGTTTTTCACAAAGCTAACGCTCTAGCAACAAAGATAATGTTGGATGTTCATCAAAAGGGCTTAGGTTTGTGCGGGATTTATCCGTATGAAGTAGCAGAGACTAAAGTCACCTTAGTAATGGATCGAGCGAAACAACATCAGTACCCACTGAAGTGTACGATGGAGGAGGAGTGACAACGGATGCTTCGCAGGTTTCGTGCAGCCCGAGTTATCGCAGTTGCACCTTTCAAGGTGTAAAGAGGTTTTTATGATAATCAGTCCCGAACTTGAAGTGAGCTTAAATATGGCAATCGAAGAAGCCAAGAAGTATGGGCATGAGTATTTGACGGTTGAGCATCTTCTGTATGCTCTTCTGCAGGATACAGCCTATATGAAAGTGGTTCTTGCTTGCGGAGGTTCCGTAAAACAGGCGCTGACTGATCTTCGCTATTATTTCGAAAATCACCTGGAGAAAAATGTTTTGCCGCGCTCTGAGGCTCCGCAACCCACCCTTAGCTTTCAACGGGTGATTCGGCGAGCAGCGCAGCATGTTTTGTCGTCAGGCAAAGAAAAAATTTACGGTGATTCCGTTTTGGTTTCGATGTTTTCTGAAAAAGAAACCTATGCGAGTTATTTTCTCGAAAAACAAAATATTTCTCAATTCGATGTGATCAATTTCTTATCGCACGGGGTCATTAAAGAAGGTGTGGATCCCGAAATGCTCGAGAGTTTGACCGAAACAGCGTCGGTTACACCTTATGCGACGAGTACCACCAATAATAAGGACACTGAGGAAAAAACGACCGAACGTACTCAGAAAAAAGTGGATCGCAGTGATCCTATCTATCTTTATGCCGAAGACTTGGTGGAGAAAGCGCGTGAAGGTCGCATCGACCCGCTTGTCGGGCGTGATGATGAAATCGAACGCACCATTCAAGTGCTCTGTCGCCGACGCAAGAACAATCCCCTGTTTGTTGGCGAATCGGGAGTCGGTAAGACGGCATTGGCCGAAGGGTTGGCGCTTCGCATTGCGGATGATAAAGTTCCAGACCCACTCAAGAACGCTACCATTTTCAGTTTGGACATGGGGGCTTTGCTCGCCGGTACAAAATATCGCGGAGACTTTGAAGAACGTTTGAAGAAATTGATTCGTTCGGCAAAAAAGATCCCACGCGCCATATTGTTTATCGATGAAATTCATACGATTGTGGGTGCCGGTGCCGTCAGTGGTGGCACTTTGGATGCTTCCAACATATTGAAGCCATTTTTGGCATCCGGTGAGATCCGCTGCATTGGTTCGACGACATTCAAAGAATATCGTCAACATTTTGAAGCCGATCAAGCCTTACATCGTCGGTTTCAGAAAATTACGGTCGATGAACCTTCCCTCGAACACTCGGTTGAGATCTTGAAGGGTCTCAAAGACAAGTATGAGCAATTCCATAACGTTCGCTACACGCAAGAGGCGCTACGCGGTGCGGTGGAACTGTCGCAGAAGTATATCAAAGACCGACGTCTGCCCGACAAGGCGATCGATGTGNNCTTGAAGACCATTACTCTGTCGGATGTCAAACAGGTGATTGCCAAAATCGCGCGCGTTCCAGCTGAAGTGGTGAGCACGTCGGATAAGCGAGCGCTTAAGGACATCGACGGCCGACTTAAGAGCGTTGTTTTTGGTCAGGATGCCACTATTGATATACTTACCGCCACCATTCGGATGGCTCGCTCAGGTATGG
>PLEQ01000192.1 GCA_003136475.1 Deltaproteobacteria bacterium | reverse complement strand
ATCAAGAATCCCGGTCACATATGTTGCGAAAGTATTGGGCGTTTCAGTCCATACTGTCCGCAAGTGGAGGAAGCTAAGAATCATTCCCTACCGAAAGTTCGGACGTTCGATCAGGTTCCACCTTGGGGAAGTCCTCAAGGTTCTAGACAAAGGAACTTCGAAATGAAGAAAAGCGTTTATACAACATTGACTCCCAACAGCACCTACCGAATTCGTTACATCGACGAGGCAGGTTCCTGGCGGAGCAAAACTTTCAAGAATAAGACCGAAGCTCAAATTTTCGAACGTGCTATCNNAGAGTCTCTCGAACAATGGTTTCCCAGTAACGACGAAAACAAAGTTCACGGGACCTTTCAAGATCTGGCCTTGCAATGGCTTGATCATGCAGTGCATGTACGCGAACTGTCGGAAGCGTGCCTAAGCAACTATCGCTGCCATCTTAGACATCACATACTCCCAGTTCTTGGTACTATTCCCGTCGAGATTCTCACACTTTCTGACATCGAAAAACTTGCTAAGGTTCTCAAAGGGAAGAAGCCTCAGACAGCTTCTTACAAAGCGGTACGCACGAGTGCGAGCGGGAAACAGCCTAAAGACGGATTGTATCTCAGCGTCGCCTACCGACGGGAAATATTGATCGTCGCGTGTATGATCACCAAGTGGGCAACCGAACGGCACTTCTTCACCATCAATCCTTTCGAGAAGTACAAGCTTCCTGAAAAGACAGAACAACCTCACGACTACTGGCGACTCAGTGATGAAGATGCGTTCTTCGATTGGATTGAACATGGTGGTGTGTACCATCTGCCAGTGCGAGCACCCAGCAGTGGGCGGGTGTTCGCAAAGCCTATGAAAGTGCGACACCCCGAGGAATTGCGCGACATCGTTCTTTTCGCTTTGCGATCCGGTATGCGTCTTGGTGAGATCGGCGCATTACGCAACAAAGACGTCAATCTCACGGAAGCATGGGTCCGCATCCGAGCTTCTTTCAGTTCGCTGGAGAATCGGATTAAGGACACAACAAAGAATGGCAAATATCGCATGATAGAAATGAACGAGGATATGCGTAAGATCTTGTCACGGCGGAAGCACATTCCTGATCACAAGCCTATCTTCAATATCCGCATGAACACGATCAAGTTTTTCTCGCGAACTTGTCGCTGGGCTGGTGTCCGCGAAATCCACTTTCATGCCTTACGCCATACTTGTTTGACGAACCTTGCTAACGGCTATGGCATGAATAAGCCTTTGCCCATCACCCAGGTGCAGAAAATCGCTGGCCACGCTGATTTGCAAATGACGCAAAAGTACATCCATACGCACGGGATCGAAGGTACAGGGTCATGTCAGTGGTCACGCGCGGAGCGACTGGCGAAACGAGAAGTAGAGCCGAACCAAGCTGAAATAAAAAAGCTCCGATTAGTTTGCGACAACTAATCAGAGCCTTCGAAGTGGGAGAATCTGGTTTTTGACCGGAAATCTTTGACCGATTCTCTCACCAGCAGTCTAAGTATCTAGGATCACAGACGGATATTACATCATCCCGTCCATGCCGCCGACTTCGCATCCCGATTTTTGTGTTGAATACCGAGTGCTACTTAGTTGTATTAACAAATAAAATTAACGATTTCAGCAACTCTTTGATCTCCNNGTTTGAGTATGGAAAGCTACCCTGAAGTAAAAAATTCGGGGCGTTTTCGGGGCGCTCCCGATTTTTGCGCTTACATCGGTTGTTTTACTTTGGCAGTTCTTTGGGGTTAGATGCAAGCGTGCGCCAAAATCAAATTTCAAAAACTTAATCAGGCGATAATTCCCCAGGGATCTAAAAGCAGAGTTGACTAAGCTCATAAGCCATCGTGCCATATAGTTTCGTCTATATTTCGGATCAGGCTCTTAATCTTCGCTGCTACACGTCTTCCGCCGTCGCTATTCCCCATTACGATTGCAGTATAACCCGCGTCGAGAAACATATCTAAGTTCGAACTGATGCCCGGAAATCCACCACCATGACCAACAATATGAGGGTCAGATTGGATCTGAAAGCCGAATCCATAGTCTGGGGATTGTAATTTCGGCTTGCCTGACAATACAAGTTTTGTGATTTGCGAATTGATGAGGGTATTAAAACGGAGAGCCCTATCGAAACTTAACAAATCATCGACAGTGGAGTAACCGCCGCCAGCAGAGCCACCTCTAAGTACGTGCTCAAAGATATTGTTCTTCAAACGAGGCGGATCGATTGAAAAATCTTTATAATAGCCTACCGCAAGGTTGTGATTAACAAAGTCCAATTCATAACAGTCAGAATTCACCATGCCAGCCGGTCGGTAAATGTTTTCCCTAATATAGTCGAAATAGCTTTGACCTGTGACCTTTTCTAGTATTGAGCCTAAGACAAGATAGCCAGTGTTGCTGTACTTCCAATTGGAACCCGGCCTAAAGGCAACTCGAGAGTCGTCAATTAGAGTCATCATATCTTCAATAGTTCGAAAGCGAGTCCGAGAAGAATCTAAGAACTTTTTGTTCCAATAGCTACCCAGTCCTGATGTATGGGAAAGGAGATGCTTGATTTTTATTTCCTTTGCATCTTCGGGATTAGGCAGTTGAGGGAAAAACTTGGAGAGAGGATCGTCAAAAGACAACTCACCATTTTGCACAAGCTGAGCTATAGCTACGGCGGTGAACATTTTGTTCATCGAACCAAGATTAAATTTGGTCTCGATGTTATTTGGAACAGCAAAGTCTCGATTGGCCATCCCAAACGCTTTTCTATAAAATGGCCTTCCTCTATATGCGATAAGGATAGCCCCGGAAAATAGGTCAAGATCGACAAGTTTACTCACGAAACGGTCAAGATCTTCCGTTGCGTTTTCTCTTGTATATCCAACAATGGGAGACGCGTTAGTTTGAATTTCTTTGATTAGAATTTGAGTTATTTTGTGGAGAAAATCAGTTTCAGTGCTAACTGAAAAATTGTATCTTTCGTCGGTACTCTTGTACCTAATAATTAGAGATTGTTGGGTGTCAGACTCCTCGTCAACACCGTCTATATCGATTCCTTGACTTTCGTCCTGCTTCTCTAAAATGAAATTCAAGTGTGCTGATACGGGGACGTTTTTGAGAAAATTTGGTGCGTAATTTTTCTCGATATAAGACTTAATCGTCGTGTAATGGCCTGAATTGATCAGTTCGATCACTTCAGATGCCCGACGGGACGATGGGGTTTTCATTTCAATTTGGCCTGAATTCTCTAGATCTACGGCTCGAATTTGAAAAGGCTGGATTAAAAAGAGAAAAGAGAAGACTTGCGGTAGTAAGAACCTCATTTTTATTCCTTTGAACAGTGCTTACTTTAGTTTAGAGCTGACGGTAGTCAGGGCTTGAGTTGATATAGGTTATACTGGGAAAATTTGACAAGAGCGCTAAATTGACGTGGAGGCTGGCGTTCTCAAGTGATGGAGACGTCAAAAGAGAGCTAGAACGCTTTGTTAGTAGCAAGCCATTCGGTTAGCAGTCTATCAANNAATAGGATTTCACTTTTGAGCGTAGGTTCTTTCCTAGGTATTGGACGACTTCCCTGCTCACATTCTTAACATCAACAGAATAGCCTAAGCCATGTAGGACTAGGTGGTTGAAGTTGTCCTCCTCCCAAGGTAGCGCTCCAAGTGAAAGCAATGGAGTGCGAATCACATCAAGTTCGGCAGTAGTCGATCCTCCTGGTTTCGACAGCACGAATTCGCTGATATTGAAAAGATTAGAAATTTCGTGTGCAGAGAGTAGTCCGACCGGGACGAGTCTAATGTTCTTATTTTTTATCTCTTGCGATTTTCTTGTAAGTTCGTTCTTGAGCTTTTCATTTGTTCCCGTAAGGACAAAGAAATCGACTTTCTTATCAAAGATATGTTGATTAGCGAGCATGTCGTTAACTATTTCCTTGAGGATGGCTGTTCCATTTTTACCCATCACAATGGGTATAACCCTCGCATCTGCTTGAACGGCGAATGCCTCACGAATTTTTTTAATTTTTTTATCACTTGAAATATGTTCGATACCGTCTCGTACTGGGTATGATCGATATAGCCCTGGCGTGCATAGGGGGAAATGATCACGCAGGGTACGCGAGAACCTGGGCCCCAGGCGTCGATGGTTGGCGNNTTTGTATGAACATAGACAAATGGAATATCAAAGAAATAGGAAAGTTCATAATATATATCAGTAAATGAAACTATGAAGTCTGGTTTCATCTCAGATATAGCATCCACGAGAGTTTTCGTCGATTCATCTGGAATATACTTACGTACTTCGTTTCTAACATTCATGTACGCTAGAAACTTTGGCGTATCTCCCTCTTTCTGCCGTATCTCATCATAGATGTTCTCTCCATGAAGAGAGCCAGTAAGTCTTAGAAAAACATCCCTCTCTTGGTGATAGGTTCGCGTGTCTAAGAAATCGACGGCTAATTTTTTGTGTGCATCTTCTACATATTTTTTGAGGGCAGTTGCAGGCGTTAGATGTCCGCCTCCACCGCCCGACGAAGTAATGATCATTAACTTCTTTGGGGCACGATTGCGTTTATATTTTTTGAAATAATTCTCAATGTCATCAAAGAATTTCTGAGCTTTCTTTTCAAAGCTGAGATCGTATCTTTCAAGAATTGAAAATATATTGTCTTTCTTTAATCGTGTCAGAGCTGGTATATTATGAGATCCTAAAAACTGCCAGTTTTGTAAAATCCAATCTTTCAAATCACCCTTTAATTGCTCGTTTTTCAGGTCTGAAAAATATTCATCGAATCGTTGAGAAAGCAATCGAAGAAATTCGGTGTAGTAGGGTCGATAGCCAAACTGACCTGAATTGAGACGCTCCTCAAAATTGCTTAGGACGCGCTTGTGGAATTTTGTCCCATCATGGGCGATGATGTAATCATCAGCTTTCTGAACCCCAAACTTACTTCTTAGCTCATCCCAAACAAGCTTGGTTTCCAAAGGTGGAGTCATTTTTTCGTCGGCTAAAATGCGAGTTCCAGAAAAAATTAAAAACAAAGCAAGAAGAATGAAAACCCAAAAAAAGTTTCGACAATAGGTCATCTGTAACTCCCAAGAGTCTTAATGTCTAAGCCTTACAATAGAAATGGAACTTCTAGAAAGAGCATCTTTCAATTGTATCATTAACTTGGTGTAAACCTGGCTCTTCACAGGCTTCTTTTTAGAGAAAGGGGACAGTGCCACCTGTCCCAACGATTATGCAAGCGGTAACTTGTGGGACTCATGGCACTGTCCCTGACANNTGACGATACTATTTTCCATCAAAAGTCCGATTTTGCCCTTTAGGCTTATCAAGGTGTCAGGGAACGGAAAGCTATGCTTGTACTCGTCGTTTACTGGAGGTTTATGGTAGTTGATTAGCGCGGCCTCAGCCCTAAGGCGCTGTATCGAAGACGGTGTACATGAGTAAATTAGTGTTTCGCCGGTTTTAAGGTTCTTTCCCCACTGTGCCTTCTTTTCATGACATGAAATTCGCTGCCAGATATTCGTAGATTCGCCGATATAAATAGCCCGGTAAAGTACGACGGTTGACCCCTGATCTATACCCGCCCATACAACGTATACCCCCTCAAAAGTTGGCAAGTGCTGTTCCTCTGTCCAGAACCCTTGGAAGTCTAAAGTGATGGTTTGCATTGCATTTTAACCTTATGTTGTTGAAATAATGGGAGGATGACGAGTCCACGTCACTTAGGTATATATGCTGGCCGGAACGACAGATTCCTGAATTTGAGAAAAAATTTTTCA
Organism: Deltaproteobacteria bacterium; assembly: GCA_003136475.1. Classification (GTDB taxonomy): domain Bacteria; phylum Bdellovibrionota_B; class Oligoflexia; order Oligoflexales; family Bog-1112; genus BOG-1112. The sequence goes on along the minus strand of PLEQ01000192.1, from coordinate 2,369 downwards.
GGAAATTAGGATTCCAGCCAGCATCTCTTTTTGTTGGAGTTGAGAATTGAGCCATTTTGATGGAGAAGTAGTGGCCACCCTAGAGCAGGTTCGAGTTGAAATTTACGCCTTGTCGGATGCGGAGTTAAAGAAATTGAAAAACTACGCAGATTTTCAGGCCAAGTGTCTTGGTCGCCATTCTCGGGGGGTGAGTGGCCAAGATCTCTTAAACTCCGCCATTGTCTCGGCTCTTGACGGGACAAGAAACTGGAACCCAAACAAAACCGATTTTATGGGCTTTATGCGAGGAGCGGTCGATAGCATAGGCAACAACTGGAAAACAAGCAGCGATATTAGCCAGACAATTTCAGATCCTGGCTTTTCTGACCCAGAAGCTGGATTCGTTTCGAACTTTGAAAACGCTAAAAGTCCTAAAGGCACAGATGATTCACTCGAACTGGAGGGGCTTATAGAGAGTATCAAGTCAAAGTTTCCTGCCAACCAAAGTGTTGCTAGCGTCGTGGATGGCTTGGTTTTAGGATTAACAGCGAAAGAAATGCAAGAGAAAATGGGACTGAGTAGACACCAATATGATTATGCAATCCGACTGATTCGGGAAAATACTAGTTGGTTGAATGGAGACAGCAATGAACAAAGATAAACTAATCAAAAGAATTGCTGAAACCTGCTTTGAACAGTCAGATGAGGACGTGATCAAAGAAATTGGTCACGTCGAGATTAAGAATACAAGAAATATTCTGCTATCTGCTTTAGGAACTCAGGAAAAGCCTACTCTTGCTATAGCGATTCGACTTCCTTTAGATAAGAAGAAAATTTTTTATAAGAATATTATATCAGAGCAAACACAGATGACTGCCCAATATCGTAACTTGGATGATTTGACAGATAACGATTTGAATATTTTTTTAAAGCAATTGCAAAAAATGGGTTTGTTACGATGAAAACCACAAAGGCAGAGCAGCTTTTAAGTGAGTTGAAGATAGATTCTCCCGAAAAGATTGATCCTGTTTTGATAGCGAACCACTTAAATTTGACAGTTGAATATGAAGAGCTAGAAGGTTGTGAAGCTTCTCTCTTTTCAATGGGTGATAGTGGTTCAATTATCGTAAAATCGTCAAGCAACCCCAGACGAAAACGGTTTTCAATCGCACATGAAATCGGACATTGGATTTTTGACAAAGGCCAAGTAACTCAGTGTGTGAAATCAGATTTGCATCGGTGGATACATGGAAACAAAGAGACAAGCGCGAATAAATTTGCTTCGGACCTTTTGTTGCCTAAACGGATGCTTGGAAATTCTCTCCATGTTCGAAAGATTACTTTAGACCTCATAGAGGAAATCTCGGAAAAATTTGATGTTAGCATTACAGCTACTGCAATCAAGCTTGTATCCGAGAGTGATTTCCCCGCTTGCGTCACCTTCTTTTTTGGCCAAAGTAGACAATGGATTTTTCCAAATAAACATGTTCCGGATGCGCGAGATGGGTTTACGTTCGTGAAGATCTTGCAAGATGGTACCGTGGCTAAAAAACTGCAATCGGGGAAGCTAACGTCTAAAGGAGGCGCCGAAGAGAATGGTAACCTTTGGGTTAATGAATCTGATGCCGAAAACTATACTCTGTGGGAAGAATCCTTCAAAAGTCAGTATGGAATCCTGACGGTGCTTTCTTGGCCTAAACAGGACCAAATCATCAACTTTCTGTCGAAGGATGAAGGTGGAGCGGAATCTGATTTCTGAGCATTCAGTTTTTGATTTAAGTCCAAAAGGGACCGTGCCACCTGTCCAAACAATCATGCAAAGNNACTACGCGGTGAAGAGCACTTTGGCGGTTGATCGATAATCGCCGGTTGATTTGTTCCGACATTGGGCATATAAAAGGAGCATTTTGCACATGGAGTTACGGATGTCACCTACGGATAATACTGAAGAAAGAATATTAAGAACAACTTGTGACTATTTAAATAGAATAGATCGCAGTCGAATAAGTAGTTTTCTATACGAGGCAGACTTAGAATTTATACCAGATGGAAATTGGGGACGTTGCGGTGTCAAACTTCTATTGCCAGTTGAAGCCCAAGTAATGTGGGAGAGGCTCCCGAAGGAATCCAAGGAAAGTCTTGAAAAGTGTCTAAGAGAGGTTTGCTGCGGCACTATTGCTGATCAAAATGGAAATAAAGTTGATCATCAAGACATTGTNNGGGGATCGAATGCCTCGAAAATTTTCGTTAGGGAGCAAAAAACTATTAACTTGCTTGGTGCATCTGAAACCCACTAATTGTTGCGGACGCGTTTCAACTTTCAGCGCAAGCTAACGGGGCATTTCTGGATCGAGCGTAAATTCGATCCGGAGGAATCCCTGCTTCTATCT
>PLEQ01000437.1 GCA_003136475.1 Deltaproteobacteria bacterium | reverse complement strand
GGAGCTTGGAAAAGGCAGCACATTCTTTTTTACCTTAAAATGAGGTGAAGATGCTAGAGAATCGCATTTATAAAATTTTAATTGTGGATGATAACGAGGCTGACCGAGAGCTTTTTAAAGCTTATCTCGATAAGGCGAGTACTCAGTATCAAATTCATGAGGCTAATACAGCTGAAGAAACTATCGCTGTCTATGTCAAAATTAAGCCAGATTGTATTTTGCTTGATTATATGCTGCCTGGTGAAAATGGTTTAAAGGTTTTGGAGCAGCTGGCCAAGTTCACGCCTATATTGCCGGTAGTCATGTTGACCGGTCATGGTGACGAACAGTTGGCGGTGGATATCATGAAAAAAGGCGCCCAAGATTACCTGCAAAAGAAAATGGTAACTTGTGAATCCCTGCAGAAATCTGTCCACAAAGCTATTGATCGTGCGGCCTTGCTGACAACCATCTATAGCAAAAATGAAGAATTAAAAAAAGAACAGGAGAGAGGCAACCAAGAGCGTTTGAATGCCGAAAGAGCTAGAGTTCGGGCAGAACGTGCCAACCAAGCCAAAAGTGTATTCCTAGCCACGATGAGTCACGAGATCCGTACCCCAATGAATGCGATTATTGGCATGACAGAGTTGCTCAGATATAGCAGGCTTGATGAGGAACAAGAAAATTTCGTGGATGCCATACAATCATCTTGCAATCTTTTGCTAACCGTCATCGATGACATCTTGGATCTATCGAAAATTGAATCTGGCAAGATGAAACTTGAAAAACGATCGGTTGCTATTAATAAAATTGCCTGTGAAGTGCTCCGTCTCCTATCGGGACGCGCCAATGACAACAAAGTGGAACTCGCTTTGGACTGTCCGGATGATCCGCCTATTTCCATTGCTGGAGACTCCGTCCGCATCAAGCAAATTCTACTCAACCTTGTTGGCAACGCCGTTAAATTCAGTAAGGGGGGTTACGTGATTTTGCGTATTTCCCACACAAATCCGACTGAAAAAGAAATGACTCTTCGCTTCGAAGTGCAAGATACGGGGGNNGGGCCAGGTATTCCCAAGGACAAAATTCAAAAACTATTTCAGAGGTTCAGTCAGGTCGATTCTTCCACAACCCGTAAATTTGGTGGCACTGGACTGGGACTTGCCATTTCAAAGAAACTCGTTGAATTGATGGGTGGAAAGATTGGTGTGATGAGTGAGCTCGGTAAAGGTTCGACTTTTTGGTTTGAGATCACATCGGAAGCTCATATGAAGTCTGAACAGGAGCATCACGCAATCACCGAAAAGAAAGTTAAAGGCAAACACGTTCTACTGGTCGATGATCATCCAATAATTCTCGATATATTTAGACCCTGTTTCGAGCAAATCGGCGTCCATGTGGAGAGTGCAGGTTCGGCGCATGAAGCTTTGCAAAAGTTGGAAAGTTCGATGCGAGCCGGCATCCCATTTGATGTAGCGATTCTAGACTATCAAATGCCAAAAATGGATGGTGAAACCCTAGGTAAGACGATTTCTAAAACCCCTGCAAAATACGGTTCACCGAAGCTCATAATGCTGACGGCTACCGGCAAGCGAAAAGACTTTGCCTCACTGACCGAAGCTGGCTTTTGTTCGTATCTGTTAAAGCCCGTTCATCCCTATATGCTGATGAAAACGATTGCCAAAGCTCTCAGCAGTCCCCAAAAGATGACGGCTCATGGCAAATCACCAGCGACAAAGAAGGAAATGCCGCAATTTTCAGCACATATCCTGGTAGTAGAGGATTTTCNNGCTGGCAAAATCCTGACAAGCCTGGGCTGCACTGTCGAATTTGCCAATGATGGCAAAGAAGCAGTCAGGCTGTTAAAAAAGAAAGCAGATGCCTTTAATTTGATTTTCATGGACTATCAAATGCCCAATCTCGACGGTGTTGAGGCGCCAAAAATGATTCGTAAAGCGGAATGGGGAAAAAAACTTTTAATTGTTGGCATGACAGCAGCCACGGACGCTAGTGATACAGGAAGCTGCCTCAGCGCGGGCATGAACGACTGTCTAACCAAACCTGTTAGAATTAAAAATATTGTGGATATCCTGGAAAAATATAACTTTGCGCGTTCCGCAGGAGAAAATTCANNTTGTCGCGGTCTAGGCCAAATTCAATCGCTTGGGAGAGTTAAATCTGTGAAAAAAACTAAAACCAAGAAATCCGCTGAAGCGAATGATACGGAGATTGACTATTCTATTATCGAGGACCTCAAAATGATATCCGTCAGCGATGGCTCTAATTTCTTTGAGGAGCAACGGAATATTTTTACTGAGTATTCGACTAAGTTGATCAAAGACTTGCACGTCGCTATTGGGTTTGGAAAAACTGAAAAGATCCTGAAATTGGCTCATACGCTTAAAGGTTCTGCCGCCAACATAGGAGCTCTGTCTATAGTCAAGTTATGTAGCGCATTAGAAGCCGATGCCAAAGCTTCGAAATTAGGGGGTTTGCAAGACCTTCTCGAAGAGATTGAAAGTGAAATTTCGAAATTCTATAAGATACTGAACGCGATTTCTCCTGACTAGGAGTCTGTCTTTTTAAACTCCTTCCCTTCTCGGCTTGTTCCAAGCCATGGTCAAAAATTAAGCACAGTTTTACGGAGCGCCGATTTGACAGAAGCTTGAGTCTCTTCCCTTGATATCGTCATTTGAATTATCTATAAAGGCTATCAACTTTAAAAAGAGGTACGTGATGAAATGGGTTGTTAAGCTTTCTATGGTTTTTGGAGCATTTTTTTCGTTAGCTTCTTTTGCCGAGGAAATGACGATAGACACTAAGAGCAAAAGCCAGTGGGTAATTAAAAATCCGACATGGAACGGGTATAGCATTCATGAGAAGGTTACGCCCGATCAACTTTGTCGCAGCTTTCAAGCTGGGTCGTATATTCAATATGAGTTTGTCAAAAAGCTTGCAACGAAAAATCAAAGCGTAGTCATTAAACTAAGCAATGATCTGTATGCAAGTCTAAAACAATCCGATCGAAAATCTTACCAGAACCTAGGTAATAAGCCGAATAGAATCTATCAAAAAATTATTTGCAATACTCCAAGCAGGGAGTCAGTGACTGATTTTCTTGCGCAGGATATAAAAGCAGCTAGGACGCGGGAGAGCTTAACAGAACATCAATTATTGGTACTTAAGCAGATGGAAGCTTTGAACAATGGCTTCAATGACGAAGACTATTAAATAACTGAAGTTTTGCAAATCAAGCGTACGACGTCTTAAGTACCG
>PLEQ01000225.1 GCA_003136475.1 Deltaproteobacteria bacterium | reverse complement strand
TAAGCTGAACCCATCCCTCTCCACTGTCTTCGTACAAATTTTCTGAAACATATTTAGAGTCAATTAACCGTCGGATTTCAGTTTTTGGTATCTCCAAAACCCACCGTGTTTCTGGATAATCCCCATCCTCGATACTTTCATAGTTAGGCACTCCTGGAAACGTGTGACGAATTAACTTTCCTTGGAGCGTAATAAAAGGCAAGGGGATGATCGCGTCATCATCAACTGGGAACAGATACTCCACTTGGGGNNGGGGGCAACTTATGATTAATCTCGATTCAGAAATTACGCGCACAGAGCAAGTCATAACCACACCCTTTAATTTTTCCCAATACAACGCACAGAGCACGCGAGCTGTTGTGATTTCCAAAACTGAAGTACATCACTTGCAGCTTGTTTGTCAGAAACGATGCGTTGCTCAATCACGTCAAAACCAGGCAGTCCCTTAGATCCCATAATCAGTTTTGCTTGAACGACTAAATACCCATCCTTTTCATCCCGAATAATATGCAGTAGGTACCCTTCAGGTATCTCAATAGCCCATTCCTGATATTCTTCTCTATCCCACGTCTGGAACCATTCTTTATCCATCGCATTGACCTCCATTAAAATTCCTATAAAACACACAACTAATGCAGTCATTCCTATCCTGAANNAGCTTATTTTTTATTGATGTGGTCCAGCAGCAGGGCGATTTGCTCAGGAGATGGTAAATCATTTTGCAACTCCTTTGGCAATTCTTTAAACATTTTATAGGTTGCAACTCCAATGGGTTTATTTGCCTCTTTTAAGGCATACTCGACAATGGTTCTATTCTTTTCTTTGCACAGGATAATCCCTATTGACGGGTTCTCATCTGCCATCCTGACTTTATCATCGAGGACCGTGAGATAAAATTGCATCTTACCCATGAATTCAGGGACAAACTCCCCAATTTTTAGCTCATATGTTGCGTAGTCAGTTATGTGTTGTTCATTTTTATTTCCCTGGGAAACCTTGAGAAAATCTTGAGTTCTAGGCAACATAAAAAACTGGATGTTTCATCGTTTTATTTCTTCAGCAAAAACATCCGTGGCCGTACCCAAAGCTGCAGCAATGGCTGGTTCATTAGCAGTATGTCCTCCTTGAGGGACTATCCATAGCTTGCTGTTGTTCCAATTTTGATATAAAGAATAGGCCATTTCTGGCAAGCATATCGCATCCCAACGACCATTGATAATAATAGCTGGCAGATGGGCGATTTTTTGCATGCGAGATATAATTTGGTTTGGTTCAAGAAAAAAACCGTTCTTTGCATAGTGGAAAAATGCTTTCGCTACACTTAGGATGAGCTTGTCATTTTGCATCATTTTTTCCAAATATGCTGAATTTGGCAGGTGGGTTGAACAGATGAAATCAAAGCGCATAAATGTGCGGGCAGCAGGCAAATGAACTTCTGGATCAGGATCACAAACTCTACGGTAGTAAGCAGAAAGCAAATCGTGCCGTTCTTCTTCAGGGATGTAATTGACAACTGGTTCATATGCTTCCGGGAAGATTTTTCCCATTCCATAGAGCAGATGTAAATAATCTTGCTCTCTTACAAGCCATGCTCCTCTTAGGATAAATCCTATGCAGTGCTCATAGTGTTCTTGCCCATATAGCAATGCTAAAGAAGATCCCCAAGATCCACCAAATACGACCCATTTTTCAATTCCTAAATGCTTCCTCAGAGTCTCTATATCGCTGACAGAATGATAGGGGGTATTTTCTTCCATACAACAAAAAGGGTCGGATCGCATGGCGCCTCTTTGATCGAACATGACAACATTCCATCGATTAAGATCAAAAGATTGGGAAAGTGCGTCACTGCACCCGGCTCCAGGGCCTCCATGTAAAACAATAACTGGAATACCATTGGGATTGCCATAGACAGCATAAAAAAGAGTATGCTGTTCTGATACCTTCAAAAATCCTTCTTCTCTAGCGGGAGTGATCGGATAGAGGGGATGATCAAAGCAGACCTCTTCACTAGAATGTGAAAATAAAATAGTTCCATGTAAATGGAAAGACATACAAACAAAAAACCCCATAAAGAAAACAGTTTTTAATCCATTCGGGATGACCTTTAAATTTTTAATGAACATTAAATAATGCCTCCAAAGAATGGATTTTCAAATGCAAAAATCTATCTTCTCATAAAGAATTCAAAAAGTCCATTAAGTTTTTGTCGTCGCGCCAATGCTTTTTCGCCCTTTTACCCACCACTTCACAACACGCCAAAGCTTTAGCCTTCATCTCAAGATCGACCTCAACGTAGACATTTGTTGTATTGATGGAGACATGCCCCAGCCAGGCTCGAATTGTATTGATATCTACGCCAGAATGGAGAAGGTGAGTTGCTGTGGTGTGTCGGATGGTATGCGGGCTAACCCGTTTCTTTTTTAAAGATGGGAATTCACCGATCAATTTCTTAACATATCTCTTGACCAACGTATGAATGCCAAATCGAGTGATCGGCTCTTTACAACGGTTCAGAAATACATGTTCGCGCTGCTCTCGGCCATTTATGAGGGAGGTCAGCTCTTTTGCCGTATCAGGCCAGAGTGGGCATCGGCGTAACTTATTGCCTTTTCCTTTGATTAAGGCTACGGAAAAGCCCTTTTTTGCATTGAAAGCGATCTCAAGATCTCCAATTGTTAACTGGGCTGCTTCGTCTGCACGAGTGCCTGTATTATAAAGAAATAGCAGGAGAGCATAATCACGTCGCCCTTGATCTGTTGAACGATCCGGAGCGTTAAGAAGGGCATCCATTTCATTTTTTTCCAAATAAGTGATCAGTGACTTTTGCCCCTTTTTAATTGGAATCGCACGAATCTGCCGGCACCACTCGACATGTTCAGGGCTATTAAGGCCAACAAATTGAGCAAAAGCATGAATGGCTGCTAGCC
>PLEQ01000170.1 GCA_003136475.1 Deltaproteobacteria bacterium | reverse complement strand
TAAGCAATTTAGGCGTTTCTGGAAGTGCGATTTTGAACAACGATGGAAATGGCAATTATGTTCAATTGCTTAGTGACACCATAGGGGCTTCTTCTTCGGTAACTGTTTTAGGCGGTAGAGCACAAAACGTACTGTTATTTCCAGCAATAGTCCCAACAGCAGGCAATTTCTCAACTCAATGGACTATCCAGTTTGTAACCGGTGGGAACCTAAGATTTACCTGGAGTGGTGGGGCAAATCCGGGACTAGGAACCGTTCAGCCACAACAATACGTTAATATTTATGGTGGGGGATTCGCTTCTTCCGACAATCAAGGAACTTATACTATTGTTTCTGCTAAGGGTGGGGCCGTTGGGAATTCATATTTTGAAATAGACAACCCAACTGGAAGTCCCGGAATGGTGGTTCAAGGAACAGACACGGCAGTGCAGTTTTTTATACCGACCAGAGAAACAATTCTTAATAAGTCTTATTATGCTGCAATTTACCAAACCGAGAAAAATATACTTCAGATCTTCATGCCAGCAGTCACCCAAGTCATCAAAAGGTCTAGAATCGGTTCAATGCATCTTCATGGTGTCACAGNNACCCAAAGGCTCACAAGCTCCTTCTACTGGGAGTGGCGAATATTTCTTAATGAATTCCTTGGGAGTAGCAAACCAGTTTTATGTATGGTTAAGCGTAAATGGTGGAAGCAATACTGATCCAGCCTATTCTGGACTTCAACAGTACACTTTTATTACGAGTTCCGCAAATGCTACTGTTGGGGCAGTATACTCTAACAATGGCATAGATTTTACCGTAAACAGTACTATTACTGCTGGAACTACTTTAACCTGTGATGGCAGTGGACCCCCTTTAGCCTTTGGAACCCTAACTAAAGTTTCAGGGACCGGAGATGCCACTATAACGTATAGCAAGTTTACTTTTTCGGGATTTACACCAGGTATAGAAGTTGCCATTAATAGTTCGGATTCTGCTAATACCGTAGCGAATAAGGTTTCTGCTGCCATAACCGCAATTTTCCCATTACTGGTTTTGTCTATTGTAGATAACGTGTTGAGTATCGCTTCTGTAACCGTTTCTACCGAAGCTGATGCAGGCCCCTCAACCCCTGGAACCTTGGGACCGTATATATTTGATACCAGCCAAAGTTTTACTGTTGGTGGAGCAAGTACTACTTTGACTGCTATCGTAAATGGCGAAACCAGTAGGGTTATGCAAGTTGCAAGTTCTGATGGATTCCCAAATAGTTTGGGATATTTAATCCTTAATTATGGATGTGCTAACCAAGAAGGTCCAATTCCTTATGTTGCTGTGCCCTCTAGCGGTACCATTTTGATAAGTCCAGCCTACTTTGTTCAACAGAATCATGCTATAGGGGAATCCGTTTTATTTGTAACTCAAAAGGCCCCAATAACGCTATCCAATGTAGGAGCGGACTACCAAGGGTATTTAACGGACACAGCTTCTGGAAGAGTATATGCCCAAAATCTGATAGATACTGTTGCAGCAGCAGGGATAACCGTAATATATACAATTTTGTTTCCCAACCCGGTAGGCCTTGGAGGATGGGAGAGCATTATACCAGGCGCTAATGAAGTTGCATACGTTTATGGTCCTTAAGGATTAATTATGGCAAATCAACAATCTCTAATAGTTACAGCTGCACTTTGCAGGCTATATGTGAACAATAAAATCTATCCAGTTACACAAAGTGTTTCCGTAACTGTCGAGACGGGAGAATACGAAATTCGAGGCATAAATTCTCCATTTCCNNATCGTTAGAACCAAGAATAGCGGAGGGGTTCAGGCTGTAAACTTAAGACCCTTGTTTTCTGATATTGCAGCTAGCAACTATGTCTCACTTCGTTTGGAAGATCGTTCCACGAGCGAAACTTTGTGGAGCATCCCAAAAGCAAAAATCTCAAATATTAAGGAAATAGGTCAAGCAAAAGGTATCTATCATATTTCTTTTGACTTTACGGGCGTCATTCTCTATTGGGCACTTGATCTAAGTNNGAATTTTCTATTGTATAAAACAATTCATTATTTTTTCTATCTATACCATTTAACGGTATGGGTCCTTTAGTTGCTGTATTTCTCTTAATATCTATTTCTCCGCAATAATAGCAATTGGTAGACGCTATTTCAATATATTCCTCTTGAGATAAGGCATTCTCTATCCCCCTTTTCTCTGCGCCTCTGACATGGTAATAATAAGCCTTATTTTTTATCGTTTCGTATTGCTTTGAACGTTTTAAACATCCACAAGATCTAGTGTTGTCTTTGCGTAACAAATCGCCGCTAAGGANNTATATTCTTCTTTTCTGATAGCTTAATTACCTTCAAATTGGAAAAAGTTCTACCGGTTAAATCTCTAAAATTAGGCTTACAGGTGTAAGCGCCACAAGACTTAGTACTCCCCGATATTAGACTACTAGAATTCACCTTTTTTATTTTTCCGCAATCGCACTTACATAGCCAAGCAACGGGACGCTGTTTTCTTTTAGGTGTTATTGAAACAACCGTAAGGGTTCCAAAAGTTTTACCTGTTAAGTCTTTAAAAGCATTTCCCATTTTTGTCATTCCTTAGTTTAATGGTTATCACTCGGATCTGTATTCAAATAATCCGGATTAATTGACTTAAACGCTGTCTTATTTTGATCCCTATCGTATCTATAACGGGCTTTCACTACAACAC
>PLEQ01000390.1 GCA_003136475.1 Deltaproteobacteria bacterium | reverse complement strand
CCTAATCGGGAACTATCATGTTCTTAATCGGGAACTATCATGTTCTAGCCTATGATGTTTTTTAAATAAAAACGGATGGTTACCGTATCTATAGACGTTATTATAGACATCCTTATAGACATCCTTATAGAGGGGGAAGGAACGCCTCTCACCCACCAATTGAAATTAAATTCAAATTCGATTTAGAAGCGGGGATGGCGGGGGCTTGCTGTCTTCTCAAAAAGGGACTTTTAAAGGCTCAAGATTGATTGAGACGAGTTCTTGTAGGGTCAGGGAGCTATTAGGCACGAGAGACCACTTTTTGTCATTTCCAGAGGGTCTTTGAAGGAAGTAGTGATCTTAAGAGCGAATTAAAAATGGAGAGACCACGCACCTAGTGCTTTGATGTTTCCATTTTAGACAAATAGAAATCGGTCAAATTGCTATAAAATTGTTGAATTGACATGCTCCCGATAGCCCGCTCGACTTTCTCGAACTTATCAACTGGTAAGCGGAAAATCACCTGACGCATCGGGATAACCTTTTTCTTCCTGTGGTTTTCTTCCATGAACGAAAGAATATCATCCGTAGACGACTGGAACGGCAGTTCTTGAACTTCCTGTTGTGGAACCTGTACGGATTCTTCTGTCATTGCAAGTTCAGTTTCTGATGAAGATTTCTTTCCACTTCGTCGATTTCCGAATCTTGGCTCGCTCATTGGTTAAAACCCTTTCATATTGAGTTTTTTTATGATGTAGGTGGTGAGTTTGTTATACGCCTTGCAAACTGGATGACTTCGTTGAAATTGGATTGTAGTGGCGTAGAAAACGGCTTCTCTAGTGTGTATAGACTTTGGAATTCGGACAGGAACTACATGGCCATGCATCTCTTTATCTGCAGTTTTATCCATAAGCTTTGTGATCGCAGTATTTTCTTCTACTTTAGTGAACACGGCACCTAGGCAAACCGGTTTTTTGTCTATCGAACCTTCCTGGCAGAGATCTTCAACTGAATTGACTGCCGAAAAAAATCCATCGATGGCATTGCGATCGTGATCAACAGGAACCAGAAACGCGTCACACGCTGCTAGGGCATTTTGCGTCAAGATGCCATTATTGGGAGGTGTGTCGATAAGTATGACGTCGTAATTCAACGATCCAATCGCGCGTTTTAGAATTGTTTCTTGGTTTTTCCTTTGGCTGAGGAGAGATTCTATTTCTGTAAGTTGTTCGTGACTAGCCAAGACCGACACAGATGGAAATTCAGCCGTTCCTTCGTAAATAGCTTTTTTAATATCAAAGTTCTTGTCTTTAAAGACGTCCAGTAAGGTGTACTTGATGCTGGCGAGATTTTTTACAATAGCGATTGTTGCATTTCGACTTGGGTCGCTATCAATTATGAGAATCCTCTTTTTCTTGTCAGACAGGAATGCGAATTCAACCGCTAGACTGAGAGTTGTAAACGTTTTACCGACCCCGCCCTTGGAACAGCAAATTGCAATCACGCTCATAATTAAATCAATGCCTCTACGGAATGAATTTAAGATTCCATCATAACAAAAAATAATCATTTACTCTCTCATTCACTTAGGTCAAGAGTAAAAAAATTACAGATACGTCAAATATTTCATCGAATTAATTTTTGAATGCTTATTTTATGAACACACTTAATCAAAAAAAGAATGATTATTTGAATGCAAAAATTGATATCATAATAAGACTCAATGATACTAGGACTCATTGAATGACTTTAAAAAAGTCTCTTTGATTGAAATGAGCGACTCATTGTCTCAATGATTGAGAAAGAGACTTTTATTTTGCGAGACTTAATAGTTAATATGGAATGAAGCATTGATTGAGACGCTAAATGAGACGTTGATTGAGACTTTAAATGCTGAACTTGTTCTTTAGTTGAAGGGATTAAAGATGGCTAGAAATAGGATTCCGGATGAATTATTGACTGATGAGCAAAGAAAAAAGCGTGAAAGAAACGAGAGATACCGTCTCAATCAGCGAAATAAGCCCTCGACTCAAAGCATACTTCAATTAGTCAAAGACGATTTGAGACAGTCAAGTAATGAAAGAGTCGTTATGACTCCTAAATTAAAATCGTCTCAAACCCAGACTTTGTCTCATTCAGTCCCGTCTTCAGTCACAAGCATTAAGTCGTTTGGTAGCGAACGGCACGCTAAAATATCGCCACAGGAAATCATAGTGCAAAAACTTGAATCCATCAGTCAGAGCTGGGAGTCTATTTTATATACACTTCTTGAGCCAGGAGCTCTTTGTCTATTTGTGCTTGTAGCTTCGTTATCGGCTTATCTGTTTTATCAGGGGCTATGGATTTTCCGTGGACATGAAGGAGATTCTTTTGCCGCTGTCAGCTCTGCAATTGTGTCAGAATCCATTCCTATTATCTGCGCCGGTATTTTTGCCCTTTTTGATCAAAAAATAGTCAAATTTGTCTCGGCAATATTTTTAATCGTGACTGTCGTTGGGCTCAGTTCTTTTATGAGCGAGGGAATAGTTGGGCACGGCTTGACTCAAAATCACCAATACAAGTCCGTTCAGCAGGAAAGAGACGTGATTTTGTCATCGATAGAGGGGTTGAATAAAAGTTTAAGCGTTTTGCCTGAGACTTTTGTTTCAAAGAGACACGATCTCATTAAGGAGATTGAGCGTCATCGCCAAGAACTAAGCGCTAATACGCTAGCGTTAAATCAAATCAAAGGTTCTCATTCTGTTAATTCGAATGCGGTGTTAGGTTACAGCGTTTGGATTCGGATTGCGGCGATGTTGCTGAATGCGTTTCTGGTACACTTACTTTTCTCACGGCTACGTTGTCGCGACTGACTTAGTTAAGAAGATGCTCTAGAAGTAATGTTCGGCAGAGTTTTTCAATCTGTTCGAGGTCTACGGTCTCCGGAAGGAAACTGTGATCAGAAAGATCCTTCAATCGCTCGATCTGCAGGTCCAAGTCTGCTCGAAAGTCAAACCTGGAGTCTGCATTACCGCGTTTCATTTCAATGAGCTTGCGACAGAGATGGGGGGCCAACGGCAAGCTAATATATCCTTCTCTTAGAAGCTCTTCAGCCTCGTAAAGCAAGCGATAAGCATGGGAAAGACTCTTCCAATCATGACCGGATGCTGCTGCAATCTCGCTACGTGATCCATACTTCGCTTCCAATTTTTCAAGACCGTTGCAAAGCCATTTCATACGCGAACCAGTGTCCCAACTTCTTCCGGCTATACTAACTACAGGCGCTCCGCTCTCTGATTTTGAGAGTGTCATGCTTAATTCGGACTCTTCAGAATTGAAACGACGGAAAATAAGATGGTCTCCTTCTGGTTCTCCTATTTCTCCAATAGTCATATTCATTGTCTTTTGTGACTGAGACTTCATCCAGGTGAGGAGCGAGCGAAGATGTATAAGATTTTCACCTTTGATCGAGGCTTTATGAGCTTGGGCTGCAGCGAATTTTAAAAAGGGCAAAATAGCAGCACGCGAAAGGAAAACTTGTTTCATCGTCTTGATTTGTAGCCATTCATTTGTTTCTGTTAGGACCATTTTTGGTGGTGCAAAAAAAAGTTCCAACGCTCCTGGCTGCCCTTGACTGGCAAGTTGCAAGAATCGTTGCAGAGACCAAAATTTGCGGTCGACGTCACCGGCGGTATTGCGCGCTCCGGTGGATACCTTTACGGATTGAACCCACTCCTCAGGACAGCGCTTGAGCGAGAGGAGATCCTCGGTCGACGGCAAAAAAACCCCCATATAATCTTCATCAGAAGTCTCGCTATTGGTCCCGTAGAGGTGACTTCCGATACGACATTCAAAAATTATCTTACGTTTAGCCATGAGCTTATTTTTCCACGTAGGTCCGTTTAGCAGCAACTTTGATAAAACGTTTTTCGGGCATTATCACTGCCGTCAGGGCTCGTCCGAAGACGCACCCGGTATCGACTCCGATAGTACGGCCGTAAACAAAGGGCTCGTCGTGTACTGTATGTCCGTAGATCACATGGTAGGGTTCATCCGTAACTTCCCACCAACGTCGATACCCAAGTTGGTAATTCTCTTCTTCGGAGATTCCTTTCTGGTCGATCTTCCACCAACGTACGTCTCCAGGACGATTGGGATGAATGAGCTGCGCAAACATAACGGCTATCGGTTGCTTCCAAAGAGGTAGGTTTGGCCATAAGCCACCATGGACCAAAAGTGTCTCAAACCCGTCATCCACATGAAGCTTGGGAAGACTTCGTAGATAGGCCTCACTGGCAGCATCGTAAGAAAGTTGAAGAGCTAACTCGCTATCAAAGCTAGAGTCTTTGTTACGACCGGCTTTTAAGGAATCCAGTTTGCGGAGAAGCGCCCATTCATGGTTCCCCATGACGCCCCGAAGACCTCTCTCGCGACAGAGTTTGACCACGCCAAGGGAATCGGGTCCTCGATCGACAAGGTCACCTAGATGAAAGATCTCACGCACGCCTTCTTGATCGAGACGATCGAGCATCGTTGAGAACTCATCGATACAGCCATGCACATCTCCGATGACTGCAAAATTATTTGATGTCATTGAATTACCTTAGCGACACGTCTGATGATGTTTTGTAAATCATCGAACCTCCCCGTT
>PLEQ01000403.1:4517-6167 GCA_003136475.1 Deltaproteobacteria bacterium | reverse complement strand
ATCATACGCTCGGCAAATTGCGCTACGAGCCAATTTGCGGATTTGTGTTAAGATCAGAGTTGAAAAAGACTATGGTAAAAATCGATAAAGACTTTACAAATGAACCACGCAATCCTCTGATTATCGAAGAGGCTAACATTTTTGCGTTTCGTATTTTTGATATTGGGGCTGAGATATTTCTGGCAGAAGCTGCCAAGATTTTGGAAAAGGAAAAGACGCTCGTCCCCTTCGGCTTGCGGAAGCCTAAACGCTCGATACTCATCGCCGAGCGGCCCTTGGTCATCAATCTTGAGCCCTGGCTTGAAAAGATCAAAAATGACACTTTTGAAATCCAATCGAGCTGCAAGCTCTGGAGTTTTGGTGCGATTTCCGTTCAGCTCCGCTTGAAGATTGACCGCCCTTACAATTTGGAAGATCTCTGTGATATTGGGTACTTTCTTGAAAACGATACCTTTTTTCACGACAAGGTTGTGCAGCAAGTCAAACAGTTGACGGAAGTTCTCAAACCTGCAACGGAAAACGCTGAACTTTGGGGACAGTACGAAGATTATCTCGTCTTTGACATCCGTAAAGTGCAAGATTTTAGCGGCCATCTTTTGGAAACCTTCCGAGCTCAGGACATAGCGCCTCTCATTCTTGGTGAACGGCCTAAAAAATTTGCTCAGCAGGTGATCCAGTCTATTGAAAAGAATATTTTTCAATACACCCCCGATGACATGGTGATCATTCATTGGAGTGGGGCCTTAATCTACGACCTCGATGACGTTGGCGATATCATTCTGACGATCGAGTTTGCCCTTTGCTCGCTTTTGGAGCTGCGCTTCTACGATGACCTCCTCGACCGTCAGTTGAAAACGCTTTATAAAAGTATTGAAAAAAAGAACCCTGGCATCTTTTTCAACCCCTACCAGGAACTTTCAAACACTGCCGCCATGCAGTACATCGATATCAGTGAGATCGTCGATCGTGTGGGTAACGCGTTCAAAATTCTTGGTGATTACTACTATGCGACGATTTTCCGCTTTGCCCTTCAACGCTTCTACATAGGCGATTGGCGCAAAAGCGTCGACGAAAAACTCAATCATCTCGCTGAAGTAACCCACCTTTTCCAGGGCGAGGTAGATGAACGCCGGAATCAGGTTTTGACCGTCATCATTACGATCCTTATTGCCATCGAACTCATAGCTCTTATATACAAGTAGTTTTAAAGCTATGCGAAAGCGCGCTTCTGCTCGCATCGCTGTCACACTGAAGATCCAATGATGAAAAAGTTGCTGTCAAAACCGAAGCTTGAGATTCAAACCACCACTCTTTGGGACTATCCCTCGCAACACTACGGTGACCAAATGCAGGGGGATCAGGACTATATTGGGGCAACGCCGTCCTATGTGATCTGGAATTTACTCCAGCGCTACACGAAGATCGGAGACCTGGTGCTCGACCCGATGTGTGGGAGTGGAACCACCTTGGATGTTTGCAAGGACTTGAAACGTGTCGGCAAGGGCTTTGATCTTGTGCCTTTTCGCAAAGATATTGTGCAGTCCGACGCTCGCCACCTGCCCCTAAAAAAAGACAGTGTGGATTTTGTTTTTGTCGACCCGCCTTATTCGACCCACATTCTGTACCCCGATCACAAACGTTGCATTGGCA
>PLEQ01000403.1:0-4504 GCA_003136475.1 Deltaproteobacteria bacterium | reverse complement strand
CTACGTCAGCGACTCGTTCAAAAAAGGTAAGCCCTTTGTTCCCATAGGCTTTCGACTGTTTGATATCATGTGTGCCTCGTTCAAACCTGTCGATATCGTTAGCGTGGTTCGCCATAATAAGACACTTAAACGCGGCAGCTGGCATAGTTCTGCGATCGACGGCAACTACTTTCTCCGAGGCTTTAACTACCTCTTCATTATGCAAAAAGACCTCTAGCTCACTTCCTCTCACACTTCCCGCACGGTACAATGAAATATAACACTTTAGCCCCGTTATCAGGTGATCTCAGGGAGCTTAGCAATGCAGGTGTTTAGAGTGTCTATCCAAAAACTCTATCTAGGAACGCATGAGACCCGCGCAACCCGTCATCCCGAACGCATGTGAGGNNCCTCGCTCGCGCTCGGAATGACAAAGCATCTTTTTGGATAGGCTCTTATATTAGCACTGCGCCGAGGAAAAAAGTGTCCAAGGCCGCAAGTAACCTTAGATAGAACAGGGTTTGATTATGAATTTGGGGAAAACACGAAATATCCGATGTGCGACGTTCAAAATTTTGCTCGTCTTCCTGACTCTTGTTGGGGCATCGGCCTGCAAAAAAAGTACAAGTGCGAATAATACCGCTAATCAAGAGCCGCAAGCCAGTGCTCTATCCCTAACGTACACGGGACTAGCTGTTTCGGCTTTACCACCAGTGAACCCTGCTAGTTTGACACTTACGGCCACTGCGACAGCCGCAAGCTTCGGCGGATACACCTTCCTGGCCTTGGCGTTTACCAATGATCCCAATGCGGATGCGGTGGCGTACACAATCAGCGGGCCCAACAATTTCAACCTGCAGGCAACGACGGCTTTGCCACTGAAACTGATTGCCAATCTCCCGACCGGCTCTTTGAGCATTAGCATCCGTTCCTGCGTGCGGCCCAATCGCAGCACCTCAACCGATAGCAGCTACCTCGTCCAAGCGCCGTCGAATATGGGAACATTCTATTGTAACAACCAAGCTACGACTGTCGCGTACACGAACTCTGGCGTAACGAGCGCATCGCTTGCCCAGCTGTTTACCCAGGGCNNTTATCAAATCTATACAAAGATTCAAAGCTACGGCGCGCAGAACAGCTCGTCTAGTTCGCAAAGCTCTCAAATCAATTCCGTCATAGCCAATCTCCTCGCCTTCGGACCGGATTATTTTATGGATTTCGTCGACAGTACTGAATTTGATGCTGCTGTCGCAGGATTGTCGGGTCCCTCGACCAGCAGTGCAGGGACCACTAGCGCAACCGGTACGGACGTGGATACTCTCTCACCGCAACTCACATGGGATCCCAATAACTTGACTCCCGTCTACCTCGCCTTCCTCAGTCCCGGAGCGCTGGTGCAAGAGTCGGGAACGGCAACTGCGACGTCTGCTACGACGAAAACGTCTTCTACTCTGGGACTCGTAGGGGCACAGCCTCCGGGTCCGGGTTTGGGACTAGTGGATGTAGACGCCACAAATTTTACAAATAAGACAAAGGACGCTATTAAAACCTTACAGGGTAAGAATTTAGGAGTACTGGCATTTGATGCAGTCAAAAATATTGTGGCCGATATCAATAGTAGCCGCATTGAGAAGATGGCTAACATAAAAAAATCATTGAGTGCCAATACAATTCTTGAAAATGCAAAAAATGCGGCAATTGTACCTGTCATCGTCCAAACAGAAATCCGAGGTGCATTGAAAGGTTCTGGGGAGCCATTTGTCATGCCTGACCCAGCGACATTCGGTAGTCTTGCTACTATATTCGATAAATTTGATAAACAACTAGAGGCTGAGGCCAGCTTAAACTTTTCTGGATTGAATCCTGCGGACACTTTAAGTCCGCAAATGAAAAAGCAATTAATAGATCTGGGTATCACTGGACTGAATGATAGTTCCACAATTGATCAGGCTCGTACGTTGTTAGACAACCTTCCAAAGGCGCCGGATAAGAGTAGTTTGGGCGTAGCAGCCGGGAAATTGAATCGTGCGCGTAATGATATAGTCATTTCAGCTTCGGTGGCTAAGGCTCTAAAAAAGGCGGGAGTTTCGATTAAGGAAGGAACTACAATGCTTAACGCCGCTACGCAAATTACTGCTTTTGGAAAAGCTCAGATGCAAAAAATTCAGGAAGAAGAAGTAGAAAGAGATGGTGCTGCACTTTTAGCTTATGAGAAAGAATACTCTCCTCCCACGACAAAGTTGGCTAAAGTTTTCTTTGATTATAATGAAGCGCTGTTTCTGCCAGCTTCTCAAGCGAAAAAATCAGCAATTGTAGCACAACTTGCATACCAGTTGAATCAATTGCAAGGTCAAGATCGGGCACGTCTTATGACTCTTATGGAGAATTATTCTTCGCATAATGACGAAGAAATCAAAGAAGAAATCCTGAGGTTAAATAACGAATATATAGATATTTACGAGAATCGTAGATTAACTATGCCCGGAACTCCAGACTCTACTCTGGAGCAAGAATATAGAATGCGATTGAAATTGCGGAGGGATAACGATATTGGTGATTTCCTGCTCGTATTAAAAAAGGCCAGCAATGATAATCTTTTTAAACCTTTGGAAGCACCTCAAAATAAAGTAGAGCTTGAAGAAGCTACAACCTTTGAGACTAAGGCTCTAGCTACGAAAGCGCGGCTGGGAGCAACCTTAGGAGTAGGCATACTCGCTGGAGCTAGTGCCCTTAGTGCCCTCAGCTCTATTGGTCTCGGGGTAGGGCTTGGCGTTGGCTTAGGACTTGTCGACAGTGGGGCTTCGAGCAGCTGGAATGTGATTTTTGATAAATCCACAGTCCTACAAGTTTTGAATTTAAAGCAGCAGAAGAATCAACTGGAGGCACAGATTGCTGTCAGTATGATACAGGCTCTCAATCCTTAGTCTGTTCAGAGTGCTAGGCGAAGCGACACAAGAGCTAAGACTGCGATCCCTCGCAAGCCCGGGATGACAGTACGAGCCTAGGTTTTGAGGAGGGGACGAGCCAATGCTTGAGGATGACAATACGAGTCAAGGTTTTGAGGACGAGATGAGCCAATGCTGAAGGATGACAAGACGAGGGGGCGACAAGATAACGTTTGAAGACGACGAGAACCAGCAAGAGCTAGCTTCTATGCTAAAATTGAAGGAGCTAAACCGCTGGGGGTCGGCAATGAAGAAGCTTTTTTTAATTTCAGTAGTTTTCTTGATTGTGACGGATATCGCGATTTGGAAGTTTCGGCATCGGCCACGGCTTGCCAAGAAAACCTCTAATGCAGTGGAGCTTGCAGCGCCTGCTGCGCAAAGCCCTGTACCGAGTCTAACGCATCTGCCAGAGCCTTCTGCTGCCGTCCCAACAGCTCTAGCGATAGGACCGACCGGGGAGGCCTGGATAGCATTTATGGATCATTTGAAGACCTGTACCCCCTTTGTTCTCAATTATAAATTCCTGGACTGGGAGCAGGGGACGCGGAAGAAAATCATTCAGGGTAAGAAGGGGAATACGTGCGTGGTGATCGACCTTCTGCCACCGGATCTCGCTGTGAGCTGTGCGATGAGTCCGGAGTCGGTTGCCAACTTAACGGGGGAAGACCAATATAGAGATGCCCAGGATGGTCTCTTCAACCAATCTGTCGAAGATGCTTCGCATTGTCATCATGCCTTCAGTCTGCGTTAGAACATAATCAGATCCCCTGACCGCCTGCGCTTTGCTTCGNNGAGCCGAGAGATCGCAGGCTTAGCCCCTCCATAAAAGCATTTTAATGGCGACTAAGAAACTCCTCGAGTTCGGAGCGGAGATCTTGATAGATTTTGCTAAGCTCAGCTTTATCCCGCAGAATTTCGCTGGTGCCTTCCTTATTTTGATTCACAAGGCGTTTGTCGTAGAGCATTTCCAAACTTTCAAAAAGCGCTGACAGCTTTGTGGCACCGATATTGGCGGCCATCCCACGCAGTTTGTGAGCGAGGCGCATGGCCTGGTCATCGGAGACTTCCTCGCTGAGGAGACTTCGGACTGGCAATTCACTGATTTTTGTAAAATTGCCAAATATTTTTTTCAAAAATGCAACGCCATCATTGGGAGACAGATNNGGATCAAATTCATTGTTTTTACTAAACAAATACTTCTCGATCAGATCATGAATATTTTCAGTACGGATCGGTTTGAAAATAACGTCGTTCATACCCGAATCTAGGCATTCGGCTTTCGTTTTTTCGTCGTTGCGGCCGGACATGGCTACGATGGTGGAATTCTTGCTGAGGGTGTCCGAACGAATCAAACGAGTGGCCTCGAAGCCATCAAGTTCGGGCATTTGGCAGTCCATAAGCACCAAAGTGAAACGTCTCAAAGAAGCGCGTTCTAGGGCCTGTTTACCATCGCCACATTGTTCAACTTTGAGGCCATGATGATGAAACATGGCTGCGATAAGGTCGCAGTTGAGTTCATTATCATCTACGATTAGAACTTTACTCGTATCTTCCGTTTCTAAGCTATTCATGCGGTATCC
>PLEQ01000484.1 GCA_003136475.1 Deltaproteobacteria bacterium | reverse complement strand
TTGGATAGTGGACTTGCGTGTTGAAAGCGGGTTTTTGCGTGAGCAAGGTCAGCGTCAGAATAGTGATTTTCAGCATAGATTTTTAGACGGTCGACCATGCTGTGGCCAACAGCGTCTGAGAAAGCGGCTTTTTCACGGAAGAGAATATCGTGAGGAAGGAGATTCTCTTTTTCAAAGGCTTGGCGAAGAATAAATTTGCCGATACCGTTTGTATTCATTTTCAACTGAGGGTCCAGACTCATCACATACTGCACAAATTTTAGATCGGCAAAAGGTACCCGGGCTTCTAGCGCGTGGGCGGCTAGACAGCGGTCAGCGCGGAGTACGTCATATTGAAAGATTTCGAGTATGCGTTTTTCGGCTTCTTGTTGGAAGGCAGCTGGACTAGGAGCAAAGTCGGTGTACTTGTAACCGAAGAGCTCATCACTGACTTCCCCAGTAAGCAAGGTTTTTATGTTTGTGTGTTTGTGAATGAAGCGACACATCAGGTACATGCCGATCGACGCGCGTATCGTTGTGACATCCCAACTTTCTAAATGAGCAATCAATTCCGGAATCACTGCGAAAACTTCGGCCATGCTAAAGCGTATCTCGGTGTGGTCGGTATTCAGATGTTCCGCAACGCGATGTGCCCACCCGAGATCGATTGGGTCCTCTTGAACACCCACTGCGAAGGTTCGCAAACGCCGACGATGGCGAGCGGCTATTGCACAGACAAGGCTAGAATCGAGACCACCGCTCAGCAGCAGTCCTAAAGGGGCATCGGAGTGCAGGCGTTTGTCGACGGCTTCTATGAGCAGGCTTCTTATGCCGGAGAGTGCCTGTACCCGATCGCTAATGTAGACTTTATGGTTATGCACAGGATCACAGTAGGGAATAAACTTTTCCCCATCGAAAGCGTGACCTGGGGGAAAGGGTTTGACCTCACGACACCAGCTATGGAGAGCTTTGGCTTCCGACGCAAACGCGATTTCTCCCATCTCTTCGCTGTGGCTATAGAAGAGGGGGCGAATACCTAAGGGGTCGCGCCCAGCTAGAAGTTTTTTGTGCGTCTTATCCCAGGCGATCCAAGCAAACTCACCGTCGAGACTACGGCAGACCGAGCATGGGTCAGGGTTTTTGTCGAGTAAGGGGAGAATGACCTCGCAGTCTGAATTGGATTTAAAAGAGTAGGTGGCAAATACTTTGCGCAGATCGTGATCGTTAAAAATTTCACCATTACAGACAAGGAGCCAGCGCTGATCTACAAAAGGCTGATTGCCGCGTGGACTGAGATCCATAATCGCCAAGCGATGAAAGCCCATGAAGAGCCCGGGCTCCTTCACAGTTTGTGCTGCGTCAGGCCCGCGATGCTGAAGCTTGGCAAAGTTGTCTTCTAGTATGCTGAGCGGCTGAGTTTTTCCGAAATATGCAAAGACACCACACATGATTCTTCTCCGTTAGCTGCTGACTTCTACAGCACCGTCTCGACTTAGGGTTCTCGTCAGGATGAGGCGAGAACTTAAAGCGCTTCAGGCGACCGCTGGACCTTTTCGTTAAGGTCCGGTATAAAAGTCTGTTACGATTTAAAAAAAAAGGAGCTTTTGTGAATAAAGAGAGCTTTCTAAAGTTCGTTGAAATGCTTGTAGCATTGGTCTTCGGTCTTGCCTATTGGCGCTTTGATTTGCATCTGGCAACGATAGCTCTCATCGTGGCTATGACGGTGTTTGTCATCCTCGTGAAAGCTTTGGGGCAGAAACTTACAAAGTTACAATTTATTAGCTGGTTAGCTGTGGTGATTCTGGGCGGAGCAGCCGTGTTTCTCAAAGATGAGAGCATTATAAAGTGGAAGCCGACGGTGATTTATTCGGTTGTGGGTTTGGTTTTTCTGCTAAGCCAGTTTTTTGGAAGAAAATCACTGGTTGAGCGCCTTCTCTCGGAAAAAGTACCAGCTCCGGCGCCGATGTTGCGCAGAATTAACCTGGCGGCTGCTGGGTTCTTCCTGGCTTTGAGTGTTCTCAACATTTTTGTTGCTCAGAATTTTTCGACCACGATTTGGGTCAATTTTAAGATTTTCGGCATTTTTGCCCTCAATGCGGTTTTTTTGAGCGGCTGCTTGTTCTACCTGCGAGCCTATCTCCATAATTTCTTTCCAAATAATGGTAAAAACTAAATTTTTGCCAAAAGGCTCCGAAGATCTCCAGGCAAAGTGGGGGAATTATGTCGGTCGGAACCATCGTGTCATTGCCAACCCAGTACAGTGCTTATGCCCGCATTCGTGATGAATATGGTCAGGAACGCACGGTGCAGGGCTCGCAAATTCCATCCGACTTGGATGAAGGCGATTCTTTTGCCTACACTGTCAATATCATGCAGTATCCATCCGATGATGCGGTGACCTTGAGTCAGGGCTATGGCAGACGTTAGAATCGTAAAAATACTTTAAATTCAGAATATTAATTCCGATTTTCATATCAGCAATACTTATATAGTTCATTAAAAAATAAAACTATTATTAATAATAGAGCAGGGCTAATCTCCACCTGCAGTTTGAACACCAATCGGACTGGTTTTTGTATTTACGATTCGTCTATGGACTTAAGGAATTTTTATGTACCGTATTTCAATAGCTTTGCCGTTACTGTCGAATGTCGGGAGGCATCTCAGGTTGAGTTCTCACCTGAGGGCGTTCACGCTTGTTTCTAATATGATTTTTCTAAGGTCCTATCCAATAACC